>CAJUHV010000076.1 GCA_910586445.1 uncultured Eubacterium sp. | reverse complement strand
GTACAGAAAGTGGATATTGTTTTCAACTTTGTAGGGGAAATCAATTTCCTTTCTGTCACACAACCGAAACGGCAAGGCGCATAGGAAATCGAAAAGACGGTACAGCCCTTGTAATTGGGGCTATACCGCCTAATCTGAAATTACTTCCCTCTAACCGTAAACATTTGATTTTACTGGTCTTTTCCGCCAAGCGTTTTCATTGTCGGGAACAATAAAACATCCCGAATCGCCATAGAATTTGTCATAATCATAACCATACGGTCAATTCCAAACCCAATGCCGCCAGTCGGAGGCATGCCGATATTCAGCGCATTCAAAAAGTCTTCATCCGTATGGTTTGCTTCTGCATCTCCGGCAGAAAAAGCCTTTTCCTGCTCTTCGAACCGTTCACGCTGGTCGATCGGGTCATTCAGCTCAGAATATGCGTTTGCCATTTCCCAGCCGTTTAGGAAAAATTCGAAACGCTCCACATACTCTGGATTGTCCGGTTTTTTCTTTGTCAGAGGCGATATTTCGATTGGATGATCCATTACAAAGGTAGGCTGGATCAGATGTTCTTCTACATAATGCTCAAAGAACAGGCTGAGGATATCACCTTTCTGATGTCTGTCTTCATATTCTATATGGTGTTCATCAGCGAGCTTTTTTGCCTCCTGTGTGGAGTGGATTTCGCTGAAATCGACATTGGTATATTTTTTTACTGCATCTACCATTGTTATGCGCTCAAAAGGCTTGGACAGATCAATGGTATAGTCGCCATAAGCCAGCACTTCAGAGCCGGCCACTTCTTTTGCCACATGGCGGTACAGATTTTCGGTCAGGTCCATCATGCCGTGGTAGTCGGTGTATGCCTGATACAGTTCCATTAATGTAAATTCTGGATTGTGTCTTGTGTCAAGGCCTTCATTACGAAATACGCGGCCGATTTCGTATACACGTTCCATGCCGCCTACAATCAGCCTCTTTAAGTATAACTCAAGGGATATGCGCAGCTTCAGATCTTCGTTTAATGCATTAAAATGAGTTTCAAACGGCCTTGCGGCTGCACCGCCCGCATTTGATACGAGCATCGGTGTTTCTACTTCGATAAATCCCTGTGTATCCAGATAACGGCGTATGCTGCTTATTATTTTAGAGCGCTTGACAAAAGTGTCTTTTACTTCGGTGTTCATAATCAGGTCAACATACCGTTGGCGGTACCGGATGTCTGTATCGGTCAGGCCGTGATATTTTTCTGGAAGAATCTGCAGGCTTTTGGATAAAAGCGTGATTTCTTCTGCGTGTACGGAAATTTCACCTGTTTTGGTCTTAAATACCTTTCCTTTTATGCCTAAAATATCACCGACATCATATTTTTTAAAATCTTTGTAGCTTTCTTCACCGACATCATCCCTTGCGGCATATACCTGGATGCTGCCCTGCAGGTCCTGAATATTGCAGAAAGAGGCTTTTCCCATAACGCGTTTAAACATCATGCGTCCGGCAATGGATACCTCCTGATTTTCTAATTCATCAAAATGATCTTTGATCTCAGTGCTGTGGTGTGTAATGTTATATTTGGTAATTTCAAATGGATTCTTTCCATTTGCCTGCAGTTCCTGTAATTTTTCGCGGCGGACTTTTAATAACTGGTTAATGTCCTGCTGCTGATTCTGCTGTCCGGCCATTTTCTTCCCTCCATATAGTGGAATTATATATTTGATCTTTGGATTTCCAATACCTTATACTGCAGTATGCCTGCCTGCGTTTCTACGTTAACAATATCGCCGATCTGGTGTCCGAGCAGTGCACGTCCTACCGGTGATTCATTGGAAATCTTTCCTTTTAAGCTGTTTGCCTCAGTGGAGCCTACGATTTTGTATTCTAATTCTTCGTCAAATTCACAGTCTAGGATTTTCACAAGGCAGCCTACGTTGATTTTATCCAGGTCTACTTCTTCTTCTACAACAACTTCGGCATTTTTCAGAATTTTTTCCAGCTCTTCGATACGCGCCTCGATATCACGCTGCTCATCTTTAGCAGCATCGTATTCTGCGTTCTCGGACAAATCACCCTGTTCCCTGGCTTCTTTTATCTTCTCCGCGATTTCTTTTCGTTTTACCAGTTTCAAATCCTGTAATTCATTTTCCAGCCTCTGCAAGCCTTCGTAAGTTAAAATGTTTTTCTTTTCCATTGCGTTTCAACCCTTCCTGAATTCCCGATCCAATCGATCTATCTTATCATTCATAAATCTTTCGTATTTAAAGCTGTCCCTGCTTTCTGCAGGCAGAGAAATGCCGCTTACAACCAAAGTATTATACCCAACAGGCACGATAATGTCAAGGTTTTCACTGATTTCCCAAGGTTTTTTATATATTGGCAGATATGTTGTCTTTGCATGTATGCATTCTGAGAGAATTTTGCCGTCTCGTTCAAAATCGATGATAAAATTTCCGCGGGACTCTTTTTTGGCAGATTTTGGAACCTGTTGTACGATCAGGCCATTTTCCTGGTACATTTCTTCTGCAAAATGTTTATAGCTGTCTGGCTCATCGGTAATAAGCAGCAGGTAGTTTAATCCCTGCGCGAGGTCTTCTAAGACAATTCTAATGTCGTCCATGTCATCGCTGCGTCCCTGATCAGCATCTATAACGACCAGCTCCAGTCTTTGGTAAGGGATCTGTTTTTGTTTTAGAATGCATTTTAAAATAGGCTGCATATAGTAAATATAAGGATTTTCATATGTCATTGGAGAAAACTTATAGTCCAAAGCAACAGGTTTTGTCTCAAAATCTGTCTCATAGCCTGCATTGGTTTTGCGGGTATCTGTTGTATGAAGGCATTTCAGCAGCCATTTACGAAAAAATTGTCCTGCCAATTTCGTGCTCCATCCAGACAGAAACAAGAAAATTATGCGGTCTGACGGTGTTTAAAGTCCTGATTCTGTCTGTGTATTAAATTTATATGGTTAAATATATGCGGTAAAATCTTGTACATTCCTGCTAAAATATTTCAGATCTGCACAAGGGAGCAGCTTATGAATCAGCCGGCAGCTGTGCAGTTCCTGCAAACTTATGCATTAACTGTTCTAACTGCTCGTATGTTTCTACCTCGTTCATTTCCCGCCTGATGGCAGAAGCGTGTTTATGGCCGCTTGTATACCATGCGGCGTGCTTGCGCATTTCCCGTATGCCGGTATAGGGGCCTTTGAATTCTAGCTGCATTCTGGCATGGGCAAGTACCATGGCAGCAGTCTCTTGTGCCGTAGGCTTTGCTGCGTGGGTGCCTGTTTTAAAATAGTGCAGCATTTGTGAAAAAATCCACGGATTGCCCTGTGCAGCCCTGGCGATCATAAAACCGTCACATCCGGTCTCGTTTTTCATGCGGATGACATCCTGTGCCGTATATAGATCGCCGTTGCCGATCACTGGTATGTGGACGGCTTCTTTTACCTGGCGGATAATGTCCCAGTCTGCTTTTCCGGCATAATACTGTTCTCTCGTGCGGCCATGCACGGCGACTGCGGCTGCGCCGGATTCCTGCGCGATATGTGCCATTTCGACAGCATTGACGTGCGCCTCGTCAAAGCCTCTGCGGATTTTGACTGTAACAGGCTTTTTGATGGCAGAGGCTGTTTTTTCAATGATCTTTCCTGCTAACAGGGGATTTTTCATTAGCGCAGAGCCTTCGCCGTTATTTACGACCTTGGGTACCGGACAGCCCATATTAATGTCCAGAATGTCAAATGGCAGGGCTTCTATTTTTTTTGCCATTTCTGAAATAATATCGGGGTCAGCGCCAAACAGCTGCAAAGATACAGGATGTTCATTTTCGTCTATTGCAAGCAGGGCATTTGTATTTTTGTTATTATACAAAATGCCTTTTGCGCTGACCATTTCCATGCAGACCAGCCCGGCACCCTGTCTGGCGCAGAGCAGACGAAATGGCAGGTCTGATACACCTGCCATTGGCCCCAGAATAAGTCTGTTTTTTAATGTTATATCACCAATTTTTAACGGTTCCATTGTATGTTCCTCCAAGATTCCTTTTATGCCTGCGGATACTGCCGCTGCTGAGGCCGGACAATTAGAAAATTTATACCGGTATTAGAGATCTTGGGATTTTATTTTTGTTTTTCATAAATCAGGCGCATTCCCTGGAGTGTCAGGTTTGGATCGTATACATCGATATCATCTGTTTCTGCGGCGATGATCTTGCCAAGGCCGCCGGTCGCGACAACCTTTACATTTTCATAACCGCACTCCTGTTTCATGTGCCTGATAATATATTCACACTGGCCGATCTGACCAAAAATCAGTCCTGCCTGCATACTGCTGATTGTTTCCTGTGCAAGTATGCTTTTCGGCCTGCAGATTTCGATTTCCGGCAGCTTTGCCGCTTCTTCCCATAATGCCTTAGCGGAAGTGCGTATGCCTGGTGCAGTAACGCCTGCGGCAAAAGCACCAGAAGCGTCCACAAGGTCATAAGTAGTCGCGGTGCCGTAATCAATGACAATGACAGGCCCGCCGTATAGTTCGTATGCACCTACTGCATCTACAATGCGGTCTGCACCGATCTGCCTTGGGTTTTCAGTGGCAATGCGTATGCCTGTCTTTACACCTGGCGCTACGATAAGCGGAGTAACATGGATATATTTTATAATGGCGCTGGTCAGCGAGTGCATGACATTTGGCACGACTGAAGATATGACAACTGCCAGTATGTCGCTGACTTCGATCTGGTTGTGCTGCAGAAGATCCCGGACAATAATGCCATATTCATCAGATGTGCGAGGTATTTTCGTTGTCATACGAAAAGTAGCCTCCAGCTTATCGTCGTTAAATACACCTAATGTAATATTTGTATTTCCTACATCTAAAACTAACAGCATTTCCCAGTCCTCCTCAAAATCTAATACGCCGAATATAATTTGTCTGTTTAGATCTATCACGAATAGTATTTTCTAGTGTTCAAGGAACTCTTCACCTAGAAAAAATACTTTGTAAAACATTTCCAAAGCTTCTAATAATTCCTGCTTCGTCTGCCGAAGCTGTTTTATTTTTAATACGCTTCCGATTTCGTCATACATGTAGTCATCTTCTGCACTTTCCGTGCGGAAGATAAGGCGTCCTCCTTCATCAAAGATCAACTGCAGTGTACCGCCTACATCTTCCGTGTATAATACGCATAAGATTTTCAATTCATTTTTAATCTGGTCAGGCAGATTATAAAAGTCTTCGTTTATATAAAATTTTTTTGTGTATGCGCTCGAACCGCATAATACAACTTCGTCCTGATACATTCTAATTCCTCAATCAAAGATAACCATACATTCCTCTTACAGATACTTCGCCAGAAGATACAAGTCTTCTGGATTCCCAGGTATCTACTAATAATTCGCCTCTGGCTGTGATGCCGCGTGCTTTCCCCTCAAACGGATCATTCGGGTCCAGTACCCTGACAGACTGGTTCCTGTTGACCATATAGGCGTTGTATTGTTTTGCTATTGCTGTTAAATCTTCCGTACGCAGAAACAGATCGAAATATGCTTCAAAATATTCACAGATCCGCTCGATCAGTGCAGCGCGGTTGATTTTTTCCCCCATTTCCATATAAATAGATGTTGCTATATCCTGAAGGTCCTCGGGAAAGGAGGCCGTATGCACGTTAATGCCGATTCCGATTACAATATGATTTACATAATCAATCTGTGCACTCATTTCAGTCAGTATTCCGCTGACTTTTTTTCCGTTGATAATAATATCATTCGGCCATTTGATCCCGACCTTGAGGCTTGTTTCGTCTTCAATGCCCCTTGCAACTGCCATTGCAGCGACAATGGTGAGCATCGAGGCATTGTTTGGATTGATTTCGGGCCTGAGCAGAAAAGTCATTGCTATGGCCGAGCCTTCCGGGGTTTCCCAGTTTCTGCCGCGCCGGCCGCGCCCGCATACCTGTTTGTCTGTTACTACAAGTGTACCATGCGGTGCACCTTTTTCTGCTAGTTCCATTGCCTTTGTATTTGTTGATCCCATGACTGGTTCATAGTAAATTTTATTGCCGAGCCATTCTGTTTTGCGTATGCTTTTTAGTTCATTTTCACTCAAAATATCAGGTGTCGATATAATATGGTATCCTCGGTTTTGTACCGCTTCAATTTCATATCCTGACTGTTTGAGCTGATTGACTGCTTTCCATATTGCAGTGCGGGAAACTCCGAATCTTTCACATAGACTCTGTCCCGATACGTACCCTTCTGATTCCCTTAGTGCCGCTAGTATTTCTGCTTTCATGTAGCCTACCCCATTTCTATGTGTTCTTTCTTATTGTATAGTTCAATATGTCCTGCACACTGTAGAAAGAACCTCTTATGTAGCTGTATTGCATATTTCAAAATCATCGTATTACGAGATATCATTATAATACGCAGTTACCGTAAAGCAGTTACGAGCTGCGGTTCTCAGCGCGGCATAGTGGCATACATGATTGCTTTAATACTATGCATGCGATTTTCTGCTTCGTCAAATACAACCGACTGGCCGCTCTCAAATACCTCCTCTGTAACTTCTAACTCTTTCATTCCGAATTTTTCAAATACCTTCTGACCGATAGTTGTTTTTAAATCATGAAATGCCGGCAGACAGTGCATAAATATGGCGCTGTCCTTTGCAGCCGCCATTGTCCTGTCATTTACCTGATATGGTTTTAAATCATTGATTCGTTCTGCCCATACTTCCTCCGGCTCCCCCATTGATACCCATACATCTGTATATATGACATCTGCATCGGCAGCTGCCTCTTCTACACTTTCTGTAAAAGTCAAAACAGCACCTGTCTGAGACGCAGTCTCTTCGCAGGAATCAATCAATGCTTTATCTGGAAAATACTTTTTATTTGTGCACGCAGTAAAATGCATGCCGAGTTTGCTGCAGGCAACCATCAGGGAATTTCCCATATTAAAGCGGGCATCCCCCATATATACCAGCTTTATGCCTTTGAGCCTGCCAAAATGTTCTTTGACCGTAAGCATGTCTGCAATCATCTGTGTAGGATGAAATTCATCAGTCAGTCCATTCCACACAGGTACTCCCGCATATTCTGCCAGCTCTTCCACGATTTCCTGTCCATAGCCTCGGTATTCGATGCCGTCGAACATTCTGCCAAGAACCCGCGCAGTGTCTGCGATACTTTCTTTTTTGCCGATCTGTGAACCCGAAGGATCTAGATAGGTAACATGCATCCCGAGGTCGTGTGCCGCTACTTCAAATGCACAGCGCGTCCTTGTGCTCGTTTTTTCAAAAATCAATGCTATGTTCCTTCCGGCAAGCTCATTATGAGCAGTTCCATTTTTCTTTTTTGATTTTAAGTCCGCCGAAAGATCAATCAAATATAAGATCTCCTCCGGCGTATAATCAAGCAGTTTTAGAAAATGCTTGCCCTGTAAGTTCACTTTAATCCCACCTTTCGTTATAATGTATTCATTTACGGTCATCTATATGGAAAACGTATTTTCCATATAGATGAAAATAAATGGGCGAATGGAAAAGCAGGAATAGGTATACCTATTCCTGCCACCATTGAAATCAGTTAATCAAATATTTTTATCCGTCCCAACTTCAACAATGGATTTTGCCAATCCGGCTAAGCCCTGTATCTCGGATGGAATAATGATTTTTGTCGCTTTTCCATCCGCTGCCTTTATAAATGCTTCTAGGCTTTTAAGCTGCAGAACAGCCGTATCCGGTGCTGCCTCTTTTAAGAAACGAAGTCCATCTGCATTTGCCTGCTGAATTTTCAGAATTGCGTCAGCCTGTCCTTCTGCTTCGCGGATCATCGCTTCTTTGTGAGCTTCTGCACGAAGTATTGCTGCCTGCTTTTCTGCTTCTGCATCCAAAATAGCAGATTCTTTTTTGCCTTCGGCAACAAGGATCGTAGATTTTTTCTCGCCTTCTGCCTTTAATATTGCTTCACGCCTTTCTCGTTCAGCTTTCATCTGTTTTTCCATGGCATCTTGAATAGCCTGCGGAGGAATGATATTCTTCAGTTCCACACGGTTGACTTTGATTCCCCATGGATCAGTTGCTACGTCTAGCGAAGCGCGCATTTTAGTGTTGATCGTTTCTCTGGATGTCAATGTCTCATCAAGCTCCAGATCACCAATGATGTTACGCAGTGTTGTTGCTGTCAGATTTTCTATAGCCATAATAGGGTTCTCAACACCATATGCAAACAATTTTGGATCAGTAATCTGAAAATATACGACGGTATCAATCTGCATCGTTACATTATCTTTTGTTATGACCGGCTGTGGCGGGAAATCCACGACCTGCTCTTTGAGCAGCACCCTTTTTGCTATGCGGTCAATAAACGGAGCCTTAAAATGTATGCCGACGCCCCATGTAGCCAGATATCCGCCCAGACGCTCCACGACAACTGCATGAGCCTGCGGTACAATTTTAATACAGGATACCGTTATTAGCAATAGTAGAATGATTAAAATTGCTGCTATTATCCAAGATTCCATATTTTGGCCTCCTTTTCTGGAAGTACATTGTGATAATAAATAGATAACTAAATTTTCTCTATCATACTATAATTAAACTCAATTTACAACCATGAAAAATCTTAAATTCATTATTTTGCATAAAAAAAGACCGCTGTACCCCTATACAGCGGTTTTTTTGACAAAATATTAATAAAATACATGATTTCCGATTATAAGTCCGGCAGCTCCGTTTGCACGGTGGAAGAATTTGGCACCGCCAGTATTATCATTTCCTGCAAGTGCTGCCTGTGCAGCAGATATGCAGTGCTGATAGTTGCCGTTAGAAAGTGCTCTGGCAAGTGCACCGTTAGCTACCGGTGAGAACTGGCCGCTCTGGTATACGACACCGGAGATTGAGTTCGGGAATGAGCTGCTTTTTACGCGGTTCATAACAACTGCACCGACTGCCACCTGTCCAGAATAGCTTTCGCCGCCTGCCTCGCAGAAGATGATGGCAGAAAGCAGTGTCAGGTCGCTTGATGATACTGACTGTGAGCTGGAGGCTGCAGTGGAATTTGATGAAGGCGAAGAAGAGGAAGAAGGTGAAACCTTCTGTGAAGCTGCAATCTGAGCTTTTTCTTCTTCGATGGAGATTGCTTCGCTGCCAAGTGATACCTTGACAAATTCATCTGCAACAAAGCCTTTCTGGTCATCAAAATTTACGATTACCCATCCATCCTTTGGTTTAGCCTTTGTATTCACTACTAATTTATCGCCTTTGAACGCTGCCTCTAATACAGTTGCGTCCTTATTTGCCTGCTTTCTGATCCTCAGGCCGTCGGCCTTTACAGTTGCATACGTATTACAGATTTTTTTTGCTAATTTATATGCTTTAGATCCGTATAAGCAGTATTCGTTGTGTACGTAACCTGTGACGGAACCAGACTTGATTTTTGTCCATGTCTTTCCCTTTTTGATTACTTTTGCGACATCGCCTTTGCGCAGCTTGCCGACTACTTTAGAACCTTCGTTTGAAGCACTGCGGATATTCAAATAGTCGTCTACATCTGCAATCAGCTTATTTGCCCATTTTTTCTGCTTCTCAGACTGATCTTTTTCCTCTGCTTTTTTTTCTTTTTTATTCGTGCTGTCTTTTTTATTCGTGCTGTCTTTTTTATTATCTTCTTTTTTATTGTTATTCTTTATATTATTTTCTTTTTTATTCGTATTTTTTTGATCGGTATCAGAGTTATCTGCGGTTTCTTTTGACGAGTCGCCTGTCTGTGCTGCTGCTGCCCTTGTATCAGCAGAAACAGCAAATTTACTGTATTCGTTGTCTTGATCATCTAAAATAATAGATGCCCTTTCGTCTGTAACTGCAGCCTGCTGGTCAATAATAAACTTTTCGGCTGGTATGCCGGCTGAAACCTGATACACATGATTGTCTGCAACGGTAACAGTTTTGGTTAGGATGTCGCCCATGTATCTGTCTGGGTTCAATGCTGCCATAATGCCTGCCGTTCCATTTTCTGTGATCTGGATAGTTCCTTCGGTCTGCATTATCTGTGGTTGGGAAAAGGTAACTGTAAATACAAGGACCCCGGCAGCGCCTGCAACGGCAATACCCTGTACCAGTTTCTTGTTTCCTCGCATAATAATAAACCTCCGTTTTTTCCATGAATAAAATCTTATTTTTCCTTTACGTATTTATGCTATTTTATTCACTTTTATTACATTTGTTACAACTTTGTTACGATTGCATTCTATCACTTTGTAATAGATTTGTCAAATTTTTTTTAAATTTTTTTTCAAAATATTTCTTTTACGCTTTAATTATCCATAAAAATAAAAAAGGATCGATGATTTGATCATCGATCCTTTCAATATTTCTGTAATGTTTTTTAAGAAGTTAAAAATGAATTACAGTCTTTTGATTAATTTCTGTAATGGTTATTAATTATAGTCTTTTCAGCAGCTCTTCACGCTCAGCTTCAAATCCCGGCTTGCCTAAAAGTGCAAACATATTTTTTTTGTAGCTTTCTACACCTGGTTGGTTGAATGGATTTACACCTAACAGATATCCGCTGATTCCGCATGCAAATTCAAAGAAATACATTAATTCGCCAAGATAAAATTCATTCTGTTCTGGAATTTTAACCATCAGATTTGGAACATTGCCGTCTGTATGTGCCAAAATTGTACCATTCATGGCACTTTTGTTCACAAAATCCATATCTTTTCCTGCCAGATAGTTTAAGCCGTCCAGATCCACAGGTTCTTCTTTCAGTTCAATGCGGCAGCTGGATGTTTCTACATTCAGCACTGTTTCAAACATGATTCTGGAACCGTCCTGGATAAACTGTCCCATAGAATGGAGATCTGTGGTTAAATCAACAGAAGCCGGGAAGATGCCTTTCTGGTCTTTTCCTTCGGATTCGCCGTAGAGCTGTTTCCACCATTCTGATACATAGTGAAGGCTTGGCTCATAATTAGCTAAAACTTCCACAGATTTTCCTTTTCTGTGCAGAATATTACGGATTGCAGCGTACTGTAATGCCGCATTGTCCTCAAAACTGCTTTCTAATGCAAGCTTTCTTCCTTCAGCAGCACCTTCCATCAGCTTTGTAATGTCTGCACCGCTGACAGCGATTGGAAGAAGGCCTACTGCTGTTAAAACTGAAAAACGGCCGCCTACGTCATCCGGTACTACAAAAGTTTCATAACCTTCTTCTGTAGATAGATTTTTAAGGGCACCCTTTGCCTTATCTGTAGTAGCATAAATACGTTTTGCAGCTTCTGCTTTTCCGTATTTCTTTTCAAGCATTTCTTTAAATACGCGGAATGCGATAGCCGGTTCTGTGGTTGTCCCGGATTTGGAAATAATGTTTACAGAGAAATCACGATCTCCGATTACATCGATAAGTCCCTGTACATAAGAACCGCTGATGCTGTTGCCGACATAATAGATTTCTGGTGTCTTGCGCAGTTCTTTTGAAATATTGTTGTAAAATCCGTGCCTTAAAAATTCGATCGCAGCTCTTGCACCCAGATAAGAGCCGCCGATACCGATTACCAAAAGCACTTCAGAATCAGACTGGATTTTTTCAGCTGCCTTTTTAATGCGGTCAAATTCTTCCTTATCATAATCTACAGGGAGGTCGATCCATCCAAGAAAATCATTCCCCGCACCTGATTTGGATACAAGCACCTCTTTAGCATCAGCTACCAGCTTGCTCATGTAGCCGACTTCCTCTTCACTGACAAATCCAGCTGCTTTTGAGTAATCAAATGTAATTTTGCTCATGTTTCATTCTCCTTATTTTAATGTAGACAGCTTCTCAATAAAACTGTTTTTGTATCATAACTATTTTCCATTCTAACAAAATGTGGAATAATAAGCAAGATATTCCTGGAATTTTACAACAAAATTGTGATCGGTCTGTGCATATTTGATTAGTCAAATATTTCTTGAAGCACTGTGTCAAGTAATTCTTCATCTTTTCTTTGTTTTTTATGAGCCAGAGAAAGACGCATGTTTTCTTCCTGACGGCTTTTTAACGGCTGTGAGACTGCGAGTTCTGCCGGCTCGATGTCGTCCCGCCTTTGTATATTTTCCTGTTCAGCCCGCGGCAGATCTCTTTGTTCTCTTAGAGCGGCTGTTTCTTCCGTTTCATCTTCTTCAGGCTCGCTGTTTGAGTCTTCGTTAAACACTGCGTTTAAGTAGCGCTGCAGCCAGCGCCCGGCATAGCTCAGCTTTTTGTTAATGCGGCTTGTCTGCCTGATATGTACGAATTCTAAGACGACTGCTATGAAAAGCAGAACGCCTATTATCAGTTGTATGTTTGACATTACCTGTGTCAGAATTGGTTCTAACTGTTTTAACTGTTCTAACATGCCTCCAACTTCCTTTCTGCTATATTTATATATATAATAGTAGAAATGCCCTGCATATACTGTCGAAGACTGAAGACTGTATGGCAACAGTTTGTCCATACATACTTTATTCTATTTTTTCTGTCAAAAATCCATTAAAACAGCAGCCATATTCTTCATTTAATCCTACAATCCGGTAACGGGCATTGGCTGACTTAATCTCACGCAGTACACGGTCAGGTGTCTGTGCCTGCAGCGGACAGATCCAGAAAACAGCATTTTTCTTTGCATTTAAGGCTGCCATGCTGCTGTCCCAGTTATTGATGTTCCCAGAATTAGGCAGTGTGATTGCCCGGATCTGGTTTGATATAAATCCATATCGTTTTCTGAGGTCTTCCATATGGCGGCTCAGCTTAATATTTCCTAACAGTAGAAGTCCTGCCCGCAATTCTGCGTTTTCTGTCCTGTGACACCGGCATACATCATAATCGTTGTAAAGCATACATTTTAGTGTACACCTGCCGTCGTCACTTTGTATGTCTGCATGGCAGAAATCATCTTTATCTATAACAATTGTATTAAGTACACAGTCAGTCTGTGTAGCTATTATTTCAATCGGGCTGCAGAACATTGTCAAAGAATCCATGCCGTTGTCGCCGAATTCTTTTTGATAGACAAACAGCATCTTTTTAACCTGTCTGTCATCAAAATTGTTGCGGTCAAATTTCTCGATCTTTCCACTTTTTGCATAATGGTGTACAAAATGACGCAGTGTCTGCAGGCTCATGCCAAAATGTCCAAAGTAAAATAACATGCGGTTGTCAATTATATAGCCTGCCTTTTTCACAGGGATACGATATCCCTCCATTTCCTCGATCATATCAAGTATTTCTTCACTCTGGGATTCAAAGTTGTACCCGGCATACATTGTACGGTCAGATTTTTCATATACATTCCCGTTTCCATATATAAAATAGAATCTTTTTACAGGTGATTGTTCCATATACAGATATGGAGCCTGGATAAATTTAATAATTTCTCGGTCTTCGATGCCGCGTGCTACTAAGGTCTGCAGAATGAAAAATCGATGAATAGGAGTTACATAAGGAATAACTACAGTTTTAACAGCACAATTGTAAATTGCGTATATCAGGCGTTTCGCGTCTTCTATAGAAAAATTTCCCATCACAAATAAATCAATCGGCCTTCCGCCGTACAGCATTTGTCTATTTTCAGCCTGAAGGCCCATTCCAAGATGATGAAAGTTTGTTTCACTGGAATATGTGTAACGGATTTGGTCTTGTGCGCCCTTATCCCATGTGCATCCGGTCATAATAATTGCTTTTGATGTATTTTCAAATAAATAACGAAAAAGTCTAGCATCCATCCGTCAATTCCTCTTATGTCTTATATAGCTAACTACAATACTTATGTTTTATTTTATGCTTTTATTTTGTATTTACAAGTCTTTTTATGCTTATTTTAGCATAGATTGAAGAAATAATTGTTTGACATTTAACTTTTTTCGATTAATAATAAATATATAGCTGCTTTTTTTATAAACATTGCCTGATTATGCGATAGCTTAATCTGTATACGGAGATTGCTATCCGTAATGCACTCATCGGCTTATATCATCAATAGTATGTTTTATATAGTTTTAGCAGCAGAATATGTGTAAATTACTTATCAGGCAGTATGTAAATTGTAATCAAAGTATATATTGTTTAGGAAGGAATTTCAAATGAAAAAAATTATTTTAACTGGTGGTGGAACTGCCGGACATGTAACACCTAATATAGCACTGATACCAAGTCTTTGTAAAGCAGAGTTTGAGATTTTTTATATAGGATCTTATAATGGGATAGAGAAACAATTGATAAATGAACTAAATATTCCTTATTATGCAATATCTTCCGGTAAACTGCGCAGATATTTTGACATTAAGAATTTTTCGGATCCATTTAAAGTTATTAAGGGTTTTGCACAGGCAATGCGGCTTATGCATAAGCTCAAACCGGATATTGTATTTTCAAAAGGCGGATTTGTTTCTGTTCCGGTTATATTGGCAGCAAAATTGTGTCATATTCCATCGATTATCCATGAATCAGACCTGACGCCTGGTCTGGCAAATAAGCTTGCAATACCGAATGCTGCAAAAGTATGCTGTAATTTTCCAGAAACCTTGAAGTATCTTCCGGAAGGAAAAGCAGTACTGACAGGATCTCCAATCCGAAAAGAACTGCTGTCTGGGAATAAGGAGCGTGCGCGAGAATTATGCGGTTTTCAAAAAGAAAAACCAGTATTGTTTATTGTAGGAGGCAGCAGCGGCTCAAAATTTATTAACGATACGATTCGAGGACTTCTGCCGGAGCTGCTCAAAACTTATCAGATTATACATATGTGTGGAAAAGGCCATCTGGAAGAATCATTAAACAGGACAGGTGGATATAAACAGTTTGAATATATTGGTTCTGAACTAAACGATATATTTGCACTGGCAGATCTTGTAATATCCCGTGCCGGTGCAAACTCGATCTGCGAGCTGCTGGCGCTGCATAAGCCGAACATCCTGATTCCACTGTCAGTCAATGCGAGCCGGGGAGATCAGATACTGAACGCACAGTCATTTGAAAAACAAGGTTTTAGTGTTGTGATCGAAGAAGAAGTCATTACGCCGGATAAATTTTTGAATCTGATTCATGAGACATATAAAAATCGTGATCGATATGTAGCTGCTATGCAAAAGAGCAGTATGATTAATTCAGTAGAGAAAATTGTATCATTAATTAAAGAAACTGCGAAATAGTTTATACGGATCGTTTTTAGAAGAATCTATCCCATATTCATTCCATATAGCGGATATCGAATCTGGGATAGATTTAGCAGTTTTTAGCTGTACCGCAGCTTCTGGCAGATCTGATCCTGAGCTTCTGCGGAGAAATCCTCATGTGTCCAGCATAGGATGTCGTTATTTTTCATTCCATGATAACGCGGTATCAGATGAATGTGGAAATGGAACACTGTCTGGCCTGCAAGCTCTCCATTATTTTGTACAATATTAAAACCGTCGCAATGTAATTGCTCAGTCATATGAATTGTCAGCTTTTTCGCTAATTTCGCAGCTTTTGCCAATAATTCTTCATTAATTTCGTATATATTTGCACAGTGGTCTTTTGGTAAAATCAATGCATGTCCTTTTGAAGCCGGACTGGCATCTAATATAACTTTAAAGTCGTTATCTTCATATATTGTCCTCGATGGAATTTCACCTGCTATGATTTTGCAGAAGATACAGTCATCATTTCTCATTTTCGTTCGCCCTCTCATTCTCTTTTTAGTATTAAAATCTTATCAAATTTTGATTGTAACTGAATATAAAAAATGCTAGAATTAACGCAATATAAACTTGTTAAAGGGGCATTTTTTATGAATGGTTTGGATTATCAGCGTATTTTTCATGAAATCAAAAATACAATTACACTTATTAACAGTTCTATGCAGTTGTTAGATCAGCGCTGTTCCCAGTTAAAAACAGAATTATACTGGGATAACATTAAAAACGAAATAACTTACCTAAAAAATATGGTATTAGAAATTTCCAAAGCAGGCAGCATGGAACAGCTCCAAAAAGATTCCGTAGACCTAAATTCCATTGTATTGGATCTTTGCAGGTTTATGAAAGACAGTTATTCTGATCTCAAATGGAAATTAAATCTAAGTGAGGAGCTTCCATGTGTATATGCAGATCAAATTAAGCTGAAACAGGCTGTCTTAAATCTGATTAAAAATTCTGCAGAGGCAGGTTCTACATATATTATTATTGAGACACATGCGGCAGGTTCTCATGTACAGATTGCAATAATTGACAATGGCGGCGGTATTTCTGCGGAACTGGTAGATAAAGTATTTGACCTGTTTACAACTTCGAAAAAGCAGGGTTCGGGTCTTGGGCTTGCCATTACAAAACAAATTATTGAATGCCATGATGGAACACTTGAATTAAATAATCAGCCGGGAAAAGGATGTACCTTTACAATTGAGCTGCCGGCAGCCGCTTTGTAATTTTTAATATGCGCTTGGAAAGCATGTTAAGACACGCTTTAGCCAGGCGGAGAAGGGAGGCGATGCCTTGGCATCGTACTCCTAACCAAAGCTGAATATGTCATCCAGCATTCTTAATGTCTTAAAGTTCCCTTTAGCAGTCAGCTCACCTGTCATAAATGCTCTTTGGAATGTCATTTTACCTGCTATAATACGATCTAATACTTCAGTAGTCATTTTAGCATAAACATCAATGCCGTCTTGTTTCCCATAACTGCATTGCAGCTGATCCTGATCGACAAGTATGGTTAAAGGTTTTTTTCTGCCTTCAATAATAAAGAGGTACTTAGCTTTGAAATCTGTCTGAGGCTTAAAATGAGATTCAAAATCTGAAATATATGGTATGATCTCTTCTTCATCCTCAGATTTGTCTCTATCTAACAGGCCTTTAAACTTCGTTGCAAGCTCTTCAATATCTTCTTTTTGTTTTTTCACATACGTATCATCGGACACATATTTTGATAGCTGTTCGCTTTCCTGAGGCGTCAGGCCGAGATCCTGTGTGCGGAGTACAGTCTTGGTAACAGCCTGATTGCTCGTTGGCAGGCTTTTGGTCTTCTGGGATATGGTCCGGTATAAATTTTCTGCTTTTTTCTCTATTATTACTGAATAATCCTGATTCATTTCAAAAGTAAGTAAATCTGCTACATAGCCGTACAAACCGCTGCATGGAAGGCCTCCTAAGATTTCCCATGCATTTGCCAGTGTTATTTCACCTTCACGCTCGCCATAAGTCGTAGACATTACAACTGGCTGCATATATGTCCGGGCAATATTTTCCTTGTCGCCATACAGCCAGCAGGCATCAAGAAATTGCATCATATATCCGCCGATACCTAGCCATTCTACAGTCGTCGCCAGTATAATGCCGTCAGCTTCTTTTATTGTCTGTGGAAGGGTAGTAATGCTGTTTTTCTGCTCATAGATATTATAACGATCTACTGTAACACGGAGTTCTTCTAATACCTTCTGCATTTTATTAATTACATACAGAGTAGGGTCATCTAATACACCTCTACCGCCATAATAAATATTTACTTTCATACGCTACCTCTCATTTGTATTAATCAAATTTTTCTTCTGCTTTAAATAGTATATAGATTTTGACAAGAAATTTCAAGCATACCTGCGTTTTCTGTATAAAAGTATGCACAGGAAAAAGCCGCTGACTGCTCCGCCTGTATGTGCCCAGTTATCAATACCAGAAGTAGTAATTCCATAATATAGGCAGAGGGCGATCATAAATAGAAGTCCTTTTGTTGTAATTCCTTCTATCCTGCCTTTATTGCGTATGGCTGTCCAGACTAATGCCCCAATTATTCCAAAGACAGCGCCAGAAGCTCCTGCACAAATCGCATAATCATCTGTCCTTACCATTATATAGAATGAGAGCATATTTCCTATTATCCCGGAACCTAAATAAATGATTAGATAACGGATAGAACCGATTGATCGTTCTAATATGCCGCCGGCAGCAGCCAGAAGAATCATATTATTTGCTAAATGCTGTGCGCCAAAATGTAGAAACATGGCAGTAAACAGCCGATACCATTCATTTTGATAAAGCAGCAGGTCTGGATACATACCGCCATAACGCAGTATATATAATCCATTCATAGTATCACCAAATAACTCTAGTATACACCATATGAAAACATTTATGATAACAATCAGAACATTTATAACAGCCCGTTTTGTTCCATTTTCCTGATAAAAGATGGTATGCCAATCGATACGGTTCAAAATATTAATCCTTTCGCTTTTAGATGGGTATATGTGTATGTAAGTCCTATAAATCCCATATACTTTAAAAACATGTTCTAGTACTCCATCCGGCCAGTAACTGTATTTTCAGTACCGTCTATTTTGTCATCTGCTGCGTTGTCGTCAGTAAACGATGCTACGCATCGCCTCCTTCCTCCGCTTCGCAGACTGACAAAATATTTGGCACTGACAGTACAAGTTCTGGCCGGATGGAATGCTGGAGTGTGTATTAAAAATGCCTGCTGTGAGATGTGCGTCACAGTTTGTGGGAGATTTGTCCTGAATGAGGGAGGCGCAGCGGGCTGCGTTGACCGAATGAGGGGGCAAATATACCGCAAAGTGGAGCGTACAGATCGCAGGAATGATTTTGAAGATACACTCTAGTAAACATACCATGGACTGAAAGTATTTGTCAATGGAAACTGTAACATTCTCCGGCAAGGCTGATAATATCACCTTTCTGCAGCATACGGCGTTCATGATATGGAAGTAATTCATCATTAATATAAGTACCATTCGTAGAATTCATATCTTCCAAAAAGGTACCATGCTCATCGATTTCAACAATTGCATGAACCCTGCTGATTTTAGGAAGAGGGATATAAATATTGCTGTCTTTTATGCTGCTGCCTAATACAGACTTTTGGCTGCTGCAGCTGAAATCCCTTGTTCGGTCTGCGCCCTGATATATAAATATATTTTGAATAATATCAGAGTCCGGCATGAGGCAGACAGTAGGATTGCTGCTCGTTATTTCTTCCTCATCTGCCTCAAAAACAGGTGCCTCATCTGGGAGCTTTGATCGATTTGTATATAGTTTTTTATGAATTATATTTTTTAGTTTTTCTACAGCCTGATGTTTCAAGGAAGCCTTTTCTTTTTCTGGGTATTCTTTTTTCTTTCTAGTCAGCTGTTTTGGGAATTTTTGGCTTAGTGTTTCGGATGAATCAGTTAGGCTGTTTGGCGAAGGCTCTGAATGTTGAAGAGGTTCTGAATGCTGCGGAGGTTCTGAATGTTGGAAAAGCTCT
>CAJUHV010000075.1 GCA_910586445.1 uncultured Eubacterium sp. | reverse complement strand
ATTCCCCATTATTATACCAAATTTTTGATGACTTGGCCAAAAGACTAATTGAAGGTTTTTTATAAGCAGCTTGCAATGCAAAAAATAGAATGGTATAATGGCGGTAACAAAATACAGGGGAGCTTGTGTGACAGGCTGAGAGGAAGGTAGACCTTCGACCCTTGAACCTGATGCGGATAATGCCGCCGGAGGAAACTGCAGAAACTTGTACTTTTCAAGGGGGCATCGTATCTAGGTGCCTCCTGTTTTTGATGTTTTAATGGTTTTCTCAATGGTTCATCGCAATGTTTTTTCAATGCAAAGGAGTAAAAGATATGTTTGAACAAATTTTTGATCGAGTTCGTCAGAAATCTCCGCTGGTGCACAATATTACCAACTATGTTACGGTCAATGATTGTGCCAATATGCTGCTAGCCTGCGGGGGTTCACCGATTATGGCAGATGAGGTGGAGGACGCGGTAGAGATTACCGAGATCTGCAGCAGTCTGGTCATCAATATCGGCACACTGAACCGGCAGACCATTCCGGCCATGTTTGCAGCAGGAAAACGGGCGAATGAGCTGGGCCATCCGGTGGTGCTTGACCCGGTAGGTGCGGGTGCCTCCAGGCTGCGCACAGACACTGCCCGAAAGCTGTTGGATGAGGTAAGGTTCGCAGTGATCCGGGGGAACGTTTCGGAGATAAAGACTCTGGCACTGGGCAGCGGTACTACCAAAGGAGTGGATGCCGATGCGGCCGACCGGGTGGCAGAGGAGAATCTGGATGAGGCTGTGCTGTCTGCCAAAGAATTTGCAGGGCGAACCGGTGCAGTGATTGTTATGACTGGAGCTGTTGACATTGTGGCAGATAGGGAGAGGGCATTTCGCATTCGAAACGGCTGCTCTATGATGTCTTCGATCACTGGCACAGGCTGTCAGCTCTCAGCCCTGGTGGCGGCCTTTGCAGCCGCCAGCCCTGAGCATCCGCTGGAGGCAGCTGCTGCCGCTGTGTGCGCCATGGGCCTGTGCGGGGAAATTGCTTACAGGCGTCTGTCCGCTCTGGACGGCAATTCTTCTTATAGGAATTATATTATCGATGCTATGTATCATCTGACGCCGGAGGAACTGGAGAAGGGAGCAGATTATGAGGTGCGATAAAAAGCATATGTTGCTTTATGCCGTTACCGACCGGGCATGGGTCGGGAAACAGACCTTGTACCAGCAGGTGGAGGCGGCATTGAAAGGCGGTGTGACCTGTGTGCAGCTTCGGGAAAAAGAGCTGGATGAAGCCGCGTTTCTTTGGGAGGCACAGGAGATCTGTGCCTTATGCCGCAGGTATCATGTGCCTTTTATTGTGAATGACAATCTGGACATTGCCATTGCCTGCAGTGCAGACGGCATACATCTGGGACAGGAGGATATGCCGCCAGACGAGGTTCGGCGCAGGACAGGCAGGGATATGATTTTAGGTGTTTCTGTCCATACGGTAGAGCAGGCCCGCCAGGCTGTCCGGGACGGTGCAGACTATCTGGGTCTTGGCGCGGTATTCCCTACCAGCACGAAAGCAGATGCCGATCATATGCCGAACGAGAGGCTGCGGGCCATCTGCAGTGCAGTAGAGGTACCCGTTGTGGCCATAGGCGGGATTAATCGGGATAACCTTCTCAAGCTGTCAGGCAGCGGTGTGGACGGCGCAGCGCTGGTGTCGGCTATTTTTTCAGCAGAGGACATTGAGGAAACCTGCCGAGAGCTGCGGGAGCTGTCGGAGGTGATGGCGGGCACATGAGGATTCGGGGTGCTATTTTTGATGTGGACGGTACGCTGCTGGACTCTATGGAGGTCTGGGACAGCATTGGTGAAAACTATCTGCGTTCGATTGGGTATGAGCCGAAAGAGAATCTAAATGAAACCTTTCAAAATATGAGCCTGCAGCAGGCAGCCTGCTATTATCAGACTGAGTATTGCGTGACACTTGGCATAGATGAAATTATGGCAGGGGTCAACGCCATGCTGAAGCGGTATTATTTTAGCAAGGTACCGCTAAAAGCAGGAGCAGCAGAAATGCTGGAATGGCTGCGGGGAAATGGCGTGAAGCTGTGTATTGCTACTGCTACTGACCGGAATCTGGTAGAGGGAGCATTGGAGCGGTGCGGTGTATTGCATTATTTTGACGGGCTGTTCACCTGCAGTGAGGTGGGGCATGGAAAAGATGAACCACATATTTTTGAAGCAGCGCTGCGGTTTCTGGGAACACCAAAGGCGGAGACGGCTGTATTTGACGATGCGCTTTATGCTGTTCGCACGGCGAAGGAGGCTGGGTTTTTAGTGGCGGCAGTTTATGACAGCCACGAAAAGGCGCGGGACGAAGTCCGCCTGCTGTCAGATCTGTATCTGGAAGATTTGACGCAGATTTACAAATTAAAAAGACTCCAGTAAAAAATGAAAAGGAGAAAAAAGAAAACAAATGAAAACAGCATTATCAATCGCCGGGACAGATCCCAGCGGAGGTGCCGGGATTCAGGCAGACTTAAAAACGATGACCATGAACGGTGTTTTTGCCATGAGCGCCATTACGGCGCTGGTAGCGCAGAATACCACCGGCGTACGGGAGATTGTAGAAATAGCGCCTGAGTTTCTCAGGCAGCAGATTGATGCAGTATTTGAGGATATTGTACCTGATGCGGTAAAGATCGGCATGGTGCCTTCCAGCAGCCTGATTGAAGCCACTGCAGAGCGTTTAAGCTTTTATCAGGCGAAAAACGTCGTGGTAGACCCGGTAATGGTAGCCACTAGCGGAGATCGGCTGATTTTAAAAGAGGCTGTGGACACGCTGAAAAGCCGTCTGTTTCCTCTGGCAGCTGTGGTCACGCCAAACATCCCGGAGGCAGAAATTCTCTCCGGCATGACTATTCGCAGCAGGGCAGAAATTGAGGCAGCTGCCAGGCATATCAGTGATGCCTGCGGCTGCGCAGTACTGTTAAAGGGCGGGCATAAGGTCAGCGATGCCAATGACTTTCTTTATGCAGGCGGCACAGGGAAATGGTTTTGCGGAACGCGAATTGACAATCCGAACACCCATGGTACCGGCTGTACGCTGTCGAGTGCCGTTGCGGCCAATCTTGCCAAGGAGTTTGACCTGACTGAATCGATCGGGCGGGCAAAGGCATATCTATCCGGTGCACTTGGAGCCATGCTGGATCTGGGGAGGGGCCGGGGCCCGATGCAGCACAATTTTAATCTGACCGGCGAATTCGCAGAAGAGAAGGAGGAGCAGCATGAAAACAAAACAAGCATTTAATCCATATCTGCCCAGCTGGGAATATGTGCCGGATGGGGAACCGCATATTGTAGACGGGCGGGTATATGTGTATGGCTCCCACGATCTGTTTAACGGTCTGAATTTCTGCCTTGGAGATTATGTATGCTGGTCAGCGCCGGTTGACGATCTGGGAAACTGGAGATACGAGGGGTGTATTTATAAAAGAGAGCAGGACGCGGCAGCACCGCGGATTCGTCTGACACATGAGCTTGCAGCACCAGATATGGTACAAGGGCCGGACGGAAAGTTTTATCTTTACTATTTCTTTTTGGGCGGCACAAAGACGATTTCCGTGGCGCGCTGCGACAGTCCTGCGGGAAAGTATGAGTTTTACGGATATGTAAAATATAAGGATGGGACGCCGGTTGGAAAAAAGGGAGAGCCGATCCAGTTTGATCCGGGAATTTTTATGGATGACGACGGCAGGCTGTATTTGTATACCGGGTTTGCACTGGCAGGCAATCCGATTTTGCTGGGCGGTTCAAAACCGACAGAGCATGGCCCGATGTGTTTTGAGCTGGACCCGTCCGATATGCTGACCGTTCAGGCAGGGCCTGTCTATATCGGTGTAGCCGGAGAAAAGGAGCCGGCAGGTGCGTATGAGGGGCATACGTTTTTAGAAGCAAGCTCTATGAGAAAATTTGGAGATACCTATTATTTTATTTACAGTTCCATGCGCAGCCATGAATTGTGTTATGCGGTAAGTGACAGGCCGACAGGCGGTTTTCAGTTTGGCGGTACTTTAGTCAGTGTCGGAGATATCGGACTGCCCGGCATAACAGATGTAAAGCACGCCAGAAACTGCACAGGAAATACACACGGCAGCGTTATCGAAATCAATGGAAAATACTATGTGTTCTACCACCGCCACAGTAACCGCAAGCAGT
Organism: uncultured Eubacterium sp.; assembly: GCA_910586445.1. Lineage (GTDB taxonomy): Bacteria > Bacillota > Clostridia > Lachnospirales > Lachnospiraceae > Eubacterium_J. The sequence continues at coordinate 15,458 of CAJUHV010000075.1, read as the reverse complement.
CATCCAGACAGGCGATGGCAGAGGAAATCCGTTTTGAGGACGGCAGGTTTTATCAGGCTGAAGTGACCAGCTGCGGCCTAAACGGAGCGCCTTTGAGCGGAAAGGGAAGATATCCGGCATACATTGCCTGCAGCCTGTACGGCAGGCGCGGAACACGCTTTTTAAGCATGATCAAGCATGCCAAAAAAGGATATCCATACCTTACGCAGGACGGGCCGGACAGGGAAGGCGGGCCGGATCAGTATATTGCAAATATGAGTGAAGGGGCAGTCGCAGGATTTAAATATTTTGACTTGTCAGGCACGTCTAAAATGCGCATAAATATCAAAGGAAACGCTTTTGGCATTGTCTCTGTAAGCACACAGGAAAACGGGCGTCCTGTCGCACGGATCAAAATAAAGCCGTCGCGGAAAATGCATGGATTTAAAGCAGACTTGAAAGCGCAGGGAGAAAAGCAGGCACTGTTTTTTAAGTTTGAAGGAAAAGGGAGCTTTTGTTTTTATTCCTTTGATTTGAAGTAAAGAAAAGAAGAAAAAAGCGGTCTGGAATTGCCCTTGACTTTTTCGTTACGCGAAAATATAATACTTTTGAAGAGAAACGCATAGTATATATGCCTGTATTTATGGAAAGTGCAGCCTTCAAAAAACAAGATCAGGAGGTTATAAAATGCCACTTGCAAAAAAGCCGGTCAACGGCATGAAAGATATTCTGCCTGCGGAAATGCAGATACGAGATTATGTGCAGGGCGTGATCAAAGAGACATACCGCAGCTTTGGTTTTACACCGATGGAAACTCCCTGTATGGAAAATATAGCCAATTTATCCAATAAACAGGGCGGAGAAAATGAAAAGCTTATTTTTAAAGTTATGAAGCGGGGCGAGAAGCTGAATGTAAAAGAGGCAGAGACAGAAGCGGATCTGGTAGATTTTGGCATGCGTTATGACCTGACTGTGCCGCTTGCACGTTATTATTCAAACCATGCAAATGACCTTCCGTCCCCTTTTAAAGCACTGCAGATGGGAAATGTATGGCGTGCGGACAGGCCGCAGCGCGGGCGTTACCGCCAGTTTATGCAGTGTGATATCGATATATTAGGCGAGCCGTCAAATCTGGCAGAGATCGAGCTGATTCTGGCGACTACGACAACACTCGGCAGACTAGGGTTTCACGGCTTTGAAATCCGAATCAATGAACGGCGCATTTTAAAGGCGATGGCAGCTTACAGCGGTTTTTCTGAAGAAGCGTATGATACGGTATTTATTATTTTAGATAAGATGGATAAAATAGGCTTGGAAGGTGTTACGGCTGAGCTGGAAAAAGAAGGCTTAGCGAAAGAGTCAGTGGATAAATATACGGCACTGTTTCGCGGTGTGGAACAGGCAGACGACGGCATAATGTATCTGGCCGAGACGCTGGGAGATTTTCTGCCTTCAGATGTCGTGCGCAGTATGCAGGAGATTTCCGAAAGTGTCAATGCATGTAAGACGGCAGAGTTTGCACTTGTCTTTGATCCGACTCTGGTGCGCGGCATGTCTTATTATACAGGCACGATTTTTGAAATTGCCATGCCCCAGTTCGGCGGCAGCTGCGGAGGCGGAGGCCGTTATGATAAAATGATTGGAAACTTTACCGGCAGGGATGTGCCTGCATGCGGATTTTCGATTGGATTTGAACGCATTATATTACTGCTTTTAGAAAGCGGATTCCAGATACCGGAACAGCCGAAAAAAGCCGCATACTTAATTGAAAAGGGTTATCCGGGTGAAAAGCTCTCAGAAGTCATCGCACAGGCGCAAAAAGCCAGACAGGAAGGACAGCAGGTTTTAGTCGTGCGCATGAATAAAAATAAAAAGTTCCAAAAAGAACAGCTGGCAAAAGACGGATATGAAGAATTTGTGGAATTTTTTGATAAATAATTTTTATTAGTGAAAAAGATCAACTACACATAATATAAGACAGGAGGACGAACGAATGGGAGAATCAATGCAGGGACTGCACAGAACCCATAGATGTACAGAAGTATCCAGTCAAAATATCGGAGAAACAGTAACCGTTATGGGATGGGTGCAGAAAAGGCGCAATTTAGGCAGTCTGATCTTTATCGATTTAAGAGACCGCTCCGGCCTGCTTCAGATTGTATTTGACGAAGACATTGTAGGCACGCAGGGCTTTGAAAAGGCGGGAACGCTTAGAAGCGAATACGTGGTCGCTGTGACAGGCACGATCCAGAAACGCAGTGCTGCGGTTAATGAGCATTTAAAGACCGGAGATATTGAAGTGATCGCAGAAGACCTGCGCATTTTATCAGAGGCAGAGACGCCGCCGTTCCCGATTGAGGAAAACATTCAGACAAAAGATGAGCTTCGTCTGAAATACCGTTATCTGGATTTAAGGCGGCCGGACTTACAGCGCAATATTATGATGAAAAGCAGGGTGACGTCCCTTGTGCGCAGCTTTATGGAACAGGAAGGATTTCTGGAGATCGAAACACCGATACTGCAGAAATCTACGCCGGAGGGAGCCAGAGATTATCTTGTGCCGAGCCGTGTGCATCAGGGAAAATTTTATGCACTTCCACAGTCTCCGCAGCTGTTTAAGCAGCTGTTAATGTGTTCCGGCTATGACCGCTATATCCAGATTGCAAGGTGTTTCCGTGATGAAGACCTGCGTGCAGACCGTCAGCCGGAATTTACGCAGATCGATATGGAGCTGTCATTCGTGGACGTCGATGATGTCATCGATGTAAATGAACGCCTGCTCCAGTATGTGTTTCAAGAAGCAGTCGGTGCGCAGATCAGCCTGCCGCTGCCTAGAATGCCTTGGAAGGAGGCAATGGACCGGTTTGGATCTGACAAGCCGGATACGCGTTTTGGCATGGAGCTTGTGGATGTATCCGCCACGGTAGCCGGATGCGGCTTTGGCGTATTTACCAGTGCTCTGGAAAATGGCGGCTCAGTGCGTGGTATCAATGTCAAAGGGCAGGGAAAAATGCCTCGTAAAAAAATCGATAAGCTGGTTGAGTTTGCCAAAGGATATGGCGCAAAAGGGCTTGCGTATATCTGCGTAAATGAAGACGGCACGTACAAATCCTCATTTGCAAAATTTATGTCCGGGGAAGAGCTGTCCGCACTTGCTGCCAAAATGGACGCACAGGCCGGCGACCTGCTGCTGTTTGCGGCAGACAAGAATAAAATTGTATGGAATGTGCTGGGCGCGCTGCGTCTGGAGCTGGGCCAGGAGCTGGGGCTGATCGATGAAAATAAATACAACTTTTTGTGGATTACGCAGTTCCCGCTTTTAGAGTGGTCAGACGAGGAGCAGCGCTTTATGGCTATGCATCATCCGTTTACAATGCCGATGGAAGAAGACTGGGATAAAATTGATACTGATCCGGGTGCAGTGCGGGCAAAAGCTTATGATATCGTGTTAAACGGTACTGAGCTTGGGGGCGGTTCTGTTCGTATCCATAGAAATGACATACAGGAAAAAATGTTTGAAGTACTTGGATTTACCAAGGAAAAAGCATGGGAAAACTTTGGATTTTTATTAAGCGCATTTAAATACGGCGTACCGCCGCATGCAGGGCTTGCTTACGGGCTAGACCGTATGGTCATGCATATGGTGCACGCAGATTCCATCCGCGATGTCATTGCATTTCCAAAGGTAAAGGACGCCTCAGATTTGATGTCGGAGGCACCGGATCTAGTCGATGAGAAGCAGCTGGAAGAGCTGGGAATCACACTGCGGGAAGATCTTTAAAAAATTTTTCCAATTATGAAACTTTACTGCGAAAAAGACGTCTAACTTATAAAACCAACATGCAGCAGATGATTTTTATAAAAAATATGAATGAATAAAAAATGCATGGAAGGGTAATTAAGAAAGGTAAAATAGGAGGACACTATTATGAACAAGAAGAATTTTACAAAAGGTTCTGGAATCGCAGTATTGGCTGCAGCAGTCGCACTGGCTACAGCAGCACCAGCAGTATGCTCAGCAGGTGCAAATGCTCAGATTATGGCAAAAGCGGCTGAAGAAGACAAAAAAGCGGAAGGCATGAGCTTGAAAACAAAGACTTATGAGCATGAATACAAATTCAAAGACGGAAAGATCTACAAGAAGCTCTCGTTTAAATATCCGTCCGCAGAGGGTGACAGCGAGGCTGCAAAAACATTTAATGATTATTACAAAAAACTGCTGAAAAAGTGGAAAAAGGCAGCAAAGGAAAATCTGGCAGATGCAAAAGAATTAGTCCTGCAGCGTGAAGATGATGTATTTTATTCAGACGAAGTAACATGCGAAATTATGCAGAATGATGAAAACTATGTCAGCGTACTTTTGTCAGGATATTCATACGAGTTTGGCGCACATGGCATGCCGTACCGCTATGCAGATATATTTGATGCGAAAACAGGCAAGAAGCTGTCTGCCGCTAAGCTTCTGGGGCTGACAAAAAAACAGCTGAATGAAAAAGTACGCGGTTTGTATCTGGAGCAGTTTGACAAAGATCCAGAGTCAGGCTTTTATCCAGACCGCAAAGATGTGGAAACAGCGCTTAATGAGACGGATTTCAATAAAAATTTATATTATTTAAAGGACGATAAAATTTATTTTTATGCAGATCCATATTTAGTAGGCCCATATGCAGCTGGATTTATAGAAGTGTCAGTTGACTTAGAGGAAACAGCTTAATCCGGGGGTATCAGGCTGATGAAATGGACAATAGGTCAATAAAGATGAAGTAACAAAGGGTAATCGGATAAGGCAGCGGCAAAATAATAAACAGTGGTAAAGCAAAAAGCTGATCGAAATGAGGAGACAGAAAAATCGAACAGCGGTAATGGAAAAAGCTGATCGAAATGAGGAGGCAGAAAAAATCGAACAGCGGTAATAGGATGACAGCAGAATCTGACTTTTGTTATAGGAAGGTCAGGCTCTGCTGTTTCTTGTTCCTGCTGAAGCCTTTTGGTGGGGCGTGTTTGAAAAATATAGTTTAAAAAACTTATAAATTTGTGTAATATTACTAAAATATTTTTTCTTTTGAAAATTCTCTTTACAAATCTGACAAATGCTGGTATTATAGGTTTCATCTTATTTTTCTATTAATTGGCAGCTGCAAAGCAGCGGTCAGGATGAAAACGACAATTCATCTTTTAAATGTGTTCTGTATAATAAAATTCATGTAGTTAATTGAAACAGGAAAATCCCCAGAAAATAAAGCAATAAAATTTTTAGAAAAGAATCTTTGAAAAGAAACACTTAGAAAGAAATGTTAAAAGAACATTTAAAACGAGAGTTCAAGAAAGAAATTTTAGAAAAAATGTTGAAAGAAAGTTTAAAAGAGATGTTGCGACTGGAAAGCAGGTGGAAAATTGTCTAAAATTATAGGATTTTTAGGGAGTCATCCGGCCGATCTATGTCTTTATGCTGCATTTGCACTGAAGAATATGGGGCGGAGTATCTGTGTGATTGATCATTCGGAGGATGGCGTTTTGTTTCGAAGTGTTGCGTCGTCAGATGATCCGACAGTGATTGTTACATATAATCACGTAGACTTTATAAGAAAAGAGCCAGTGGTGCAGTGGCATGAGCTGGATTATGATTATATTTTTGTGCAGCTGGGTGCGAAGCCGCAGGATCTGTGTCTGGCAGCGTGCAGTGAGCGTATATTGGTCGTAGACTGTGAGCGGAGCAATTTAGAGTTTTACAACTGTTTTATGCGGGAAAGCAGTATGACGATGGCAGTGGTTCTGCGCGGCATATGCAGGTTTGGAAGATCGGTAAAAGATATTAAGGGGCAGCTTATGGATAAAAACTGCTTTGTGGAAAATTGGATGACGCTGCCTTTGAATGAAATGGATGAGGCATACCGGGTCGGCATGCAGTATGAGCTGTTGGAAAAGTTTGCGCATATTTCGATCGGTATGGAAAAGGTGCTTGTGCAGCTGCTGTATACGATAGAGTGCAGTCATCCCGCGGGGATTATCCGGGCAGTTCATGCAGCCAAGCATGGCAGGGAAAGGTATGTGCAGAGGGCGTCCCATGTCTAAAATGCTCTGTATAATATGTGGTGCAGATTACAGGAAACGAGCACAGGGAAGGAGGAATTATTGAATATTGCATTTTGGAGTGAAGACAGGGGGTGCGGCACGACCAGCAGCATGGCTGCGGTTGCAAGCGTGTGTTCCAATGCCTGGAATTTAAAGACGATACTGATGCAGAGCAGGCATCAGGATGGAGATTTATGGGAAAAGATAGAGACAGCGCCGCTTGGCATGGTCAGCGAGGATGGCATGTCCCGTGCATTGGACGGCTTAGATTACCTGCTCTGGCAGGCAAAAAATAAAAAGCTGACAGAGGCAGCTGTTTTAGACAGTATGATCCCGATTGTAAAGGAGCGCATGTATTATCTGCCGCAGAGCAGATATAGAAAACCACGGGTCTATGCACGCTCGTTAAAGCAGGGAATGTGGCAGATTATCCGGTATGCGCAGCGGGTTTCAGATGTGGTGTTTATCGACTGCGGCAGCGGCAGAAATGAACTGGCGGAAATTATTCTGGCGAAGGCGGATGTAGTAGTTATATGCCTGCGGCAGGAACGCGGCAGCCTCGAACGCTATTTTGGAAAAAGACATGCTTTTTCGGGAAAAGTCATCTATATCGTAGACCAATATCAACAAGAATCTATGTATAATCAGGCATATTTGAGGCGGGTTTACCGGATTGGGGACGATGAGCTTGGAGTTATTCCACATAATTCGATTTTCCGGCATGCCAGTGACAGAGGAAGGACAGAACGCTTTGTGCGAAGGCATATACGGGGAACTTCTCTGGAAAATCAGTATTATTTTATGCAGGAATTAATGCAGACAACGCGCTTAATCTTAAAAAATGCAGGGATAGAAGGATGATGGGACAGGAATTACTTCCCCTTACTAAATGAAATTCGACAGAAAAAGCTGAGGCGTGTCTGGACTAGCATTTCTGTGGAAAGCATTTTCAAGCACGCCTCAGCGGAAATATAAAGTTTAGTCAGAAGGCTCTGTGACAGGCTCCGGCAGCTGTATACGCAGCTGTTTGATCCGGTTTCTGATGACAGCAGTAACAGTCAGGCGTATGCCTTCTTCTGTCATGATCTGTTCTCCGGCTTTCGGCAGGTGGTCGCATTTGCCGATAAAATATCCGCCGATGGAATCATAGTCGTCAGAGGTCAGGTGGATATCCAGCATATCGCACAGGTCATCCAGATTCATAGAACCAGAAACGACATATTCGGTGTCGGTGATCTTAGATACAGGCTCCTGTTCGTTGGCATCATATTCATCGTGGATTTCCCCGACGATCTCCTCTAAAAGATCCTCCATTGTCACCATGCCGGCAGTGATGCCATATTCATCCAATACGATAGCTAGATTAATGGACTTTGTCTGCATTTCTAAAAACAGTTCTGCCGTATTTTTTCTTTCGTAAGTAAAAAATGGTTCACGCATAATATTTCGGACTGCAAAATGCCCTTTGTCTTCATACAAAAGCATATCTTTCATGTTCAGCAGGCCGACAACGTTATCCGTAGTCTCTTCGAATACGGGGATTCTTGTATGGCGGTCTTTCCGGTAAATTTCTAAAATGTCACGGTAAGAATCGTTTATATTCACAAACGTCATATCGATTCGCGGCGTCATAATTTCTCTGGCTAAGGCATCCGAAAAATCGAATACATTATGGATCATTTCGCGTTCCTCTGTTTCGATTACGCCGCTTTCGTGGCTGACATCTACGATCGTCTTCAGCTCTTCTTCTGTCATGGTATCGTTATTTTTGTTCGGATCTACCCGCAGTAAGCGGAGGAATGCCAGGGACAGGAAGTTAATGATGTTAATTACCGGTGTCATTACCGTCATCAGCGACTGGATAATGCCTGCATACGCCATTGCAAGCTTCTCGGAGTGAATGGTTGCCAGTGTCTTTGGAGATATTTCTCCAAAAATCAAAATAAGCACGGTCAGTATTCCTGTCGCAATGCCGGCACCGACACTTCCGAACAGCCGGAGTGCCAGGGAAGTAGCAATACTGGAGGCTGATAGATTGACAACGTTGTTGCCGATCAAAATGGCGCTCAGCATCTTGCCGGAATCATCCGCCACCTTTAAAGCACGTGCAGCGCGTTTGTTTCCTTCGTCGGCCAGCGTCATCATACGGATTCGGTTAAATGTAGTCAGTGCGGTTTCCGCGGAGGAAAAAAATGCGGATAAGAATAATAGAATAAAAAGTATCACAATCTGGATTATGTCATCTGGACTCAATGTTACACCTCTTTGTTTATGTTGTTTTTGTATATTTGCTTTACGAGTAATAATATATCAAAAAATTAGTCAATTGAAAAGTATTTTCTTATAAAATTTGGCAGGTGTATTGTAACAAAAAAGGAGTTATAACTATTTAAGAAAGGAATTGCTTATGCAGCAGAATGAAAATCAATACGATACGATGGACCGCAGGAAAAAAGTATTGCTGTTTATAGCCGGTTTGGTAATACTGGCAGCAGTGATACTGGCGGTTTATCTGTTTACGGACCAGACAGACGCATCGACCGATGAAGGCGGTGCAGTAATTATTACGCCGGACCATATCGAACAGATTTCGGATACGGTCAGCGATCAGGTACTAGACACGCTCAGCAAAGATATCCTGGCAGATATGATACGAGAATCGATTTCGTCACAGCTGCAGGATGGAAAAATATATGAACTGATTTCAGACGGCGATATTAAAGCTGTTGCGATCGGTGATGATGAGCTGCGGGCACTCATTGCCCAGCTGCTGGCGGAGCTTGAGATCTCAGGTGACAGCGTATTGTCGGATGACCAGAAGAAATATATCCGTCTCGTCGTAGAGCAGGTATTAAAAGATTCTCTCAGTACAATCAGTGTTACGCAGCTGCTTACTGATGAGGAGAAAAGGCAGCTGGAAGAGCAGCTGAAAAAGGATCTTGCAGAAATGATGAAAAATCAGATCGAAAACAGTGCTTACAGGCTGTCTGATAAAGATTTAGAACGGCTGAAGGAAGATCCGGGCCTGGAACAGCTGATTACGCAGATCGTCGGTACGGTGACAAAGCAGCAGATAGAAAAACTGCAGGAAAGCATTCTGGCAGATATCGAAAAAAGGATAAAAATACCGGCAAAAGGCGCAGATTATCTGACAAAGGACGAGGTACAGTCTATTTTAGACAATGCATTAAGCAAGGCAAACAAAGAGACATTACGTCAGATTGAAAGCCTGACGGCCAAAATCAATGAGGTAAAGTCGTCTGTAAGCACATTGACGAAACAGATCAAAGAATTAAAGGCAGTAGATAAGACGCATACAGCAGACCTAAAAAAGCTGCAGGGAGTTATCAAAGAAATTCAAGAATCTATCAGCCATATCAATTCTGTAACAAAAGAGCTGACGTCTGCGATCAATATATCTGCGGTTCAGCTGGAAAAAGTAACAGGCAGCGGGAGCAAGATCCAGTCTGCGGGCGTATCTGCTGCAGACCTGACAATTGCAGAATTTGTAGATGTACTGGCAGGGAACGACCGGGTTTATACAGGAGCGATCCAGGAGCTGGATCGGATCATTAACCAGCTGAAGGAAGAAAATGCGAAAAAGGATGAAGCGTTTGACAAATCATTAAAAGAGCTGGAAGGCTCTTTGGATGAAAATGGCAGAGATCTGGAAAAAGCAAAGGAAGAGCTGCTAAAAAGTGATCAGGAGCTTAAAAAGAATCTGGATAAACAATCAGAAGATCACAAAAAGCTGTTAGATGAAGAACGCAGTGCAAGAGAAGAAGCCGATAAAGAGCTCAAGTCGCAGATTGATGAAACGAATAAGCTGATTGGTGATAAGGAAGAAGCCGGAAAGGTCGAGGGCAGTACCATCTTTGAAAAGATAGGTTCTATTATTAAAATATTGTCTGCTGACGGCATAGAAGGGCTGGTAAGGGCGCTTCAAAATGCAGGCGGAGCGCAGACGATGGAAGAAGGCATCGATCATTTGAATACAGACCTGGTAGATGCCAGGGAGCGTATCAGCATACTGGAAAAAGAAAAATGGTATTCAGACATTACTTTGCTGGCAGATATGCAGGGGGATGCCGCCGGATATGCGTATCAGGAAAATGGTGCGGCCTATGTATACCAGATACCTCTTGTGACAGAGGAAGACCAGATTGATCTGAGTGAAGAGGATACATCTATCGTAGTTGAATTTAAGCGGCCAGACCGCCTGCCCTCTAATGTAGCTTTGACTACAAGCGGTAATGACCTGCTCATATCTTTCACAAACAGGCCGACGCGTAACATTCAGATCACTACGATTCATGTTTACAAAGAAAAGAGATAAAGGAGGATTTCTATGAATTACAAATCAAAGATAAAACAGGCAGCTGCGCTGCTGCTTATTTCTGGAATGCTTGTAAGTATGCCTGCAGTCAGAAGTGAGGCAGCCGTCATTACATCAAATGCTACAGATAAAACGGCGGTAATATTTAATGAAAATACTGCTTACAGTGCGGGAGATTATATTATATATGATGGCGAGATGTATTTATGCACCGAAGAGATCCAGGGTTCATGGGATACGGCACAGGGGCATTTTCTCAAGATTACAAAAAATCATGAGCTTGGGCAGAGTGAAGATCTGTCGGCCGTATATGACGATGAGAAAGATCCTTCACAGGAGACGTCGCTGATGGCATTTGTGGCAAATGCATGGCAGAAGCTCAAAGGGTTTCTTGGAATAGGCGATACGCAGGTGCCGGAATCAGACAATTACAAAGAGGCATCGGTCAGCGCAAAGCTGAACTATCTGGAGAAGCAGAATAATACATTGACTACGAATGTGTCAGGACTAAAGGAAAGTGTAGACCGGTCTTTTCAGTCTGTCAGTAATGGGAAAAATTTGTTGACGAACGCCATTACTGGCAGTGGAGGTACAGCAAGTTCGTCTTATACGTTTCAGCAGTTTAGCCAGGCGATCAGTGATCTGGCACAGTCACGGTATCAGGCAGGGATTACATTTGCAGACGGAAGGGTAAATGAAGATTCAGAAAGCTATAAGCAGGGAGCCTCATCAAGCAGTCTCAAAGAGTATGCAGCAGAAGTAAGGCTGGATTACTATGGGCCGAGCTGTGAAGAGGAATACTTCACTATGGTGCAGGATGAAGATGGCGACCGTACCTACAAGTTTAAACAAAAATTTGAAGGTCATCAGATCGTCGGGATCTATTGCTGGACATGGACATATAATATTTATGAAGGCTGGACAAAATCACAGACGGGAGTGTATACAAACAGAGGATTTAAATTTTCTGATAATATCGGATACCTTGAATGGTCAGTGTCTGGCGGGTCTGCGACATGGGGAGAGTTTGGATTTTCTTTAAGGCATGCGGATTCGGCTTATGTCGATATGGAGATCAGAATTATGTATATTTGATAGAGAATATCTTAAAACTGGATTTTATTTGCACTCTGGTGGGATATATTTTGCTATAAATTGATTCGCCAGTGGTATGCCGTCCGATGGGATTTATGCCTGCTCGGGCGGCATTTATATAAGGTTCTAGAGGCAATTATAACTACAGAAAGGACATAATATAAATGGGTGTAGTTGATAAGATCTTTGATAATTTTGAAATGCTTTATGATGGCTATACAGATATGCCTAAAGCAAGGGCAGTACGGAAAGAAATGTGCAGTTATTTTGAGGGGGAGGGCGTCAATATGGCAGAAGCAGAGCATTATGTTACGTCGCTGGTTTCAGAATACGAAAAGCAGGGGTTTTTGTACGGTTTTCGATATGCGTGTGCATTGTTTTTTGACGGTACTCTGCGGATCTGAATGCAGTATCTGGATCAGCGAAAAAGTCTTAGAGCGTGTTTGAAAAATCATTCCCGCGATCTGCACTCCCCACTTCAAGCTTCTTGGACTGCTAATGTCCAAGATGATGCGGATCATTCATCCCAAATTTAATCAACATAGCCCGCTATATCATGCCCGGTGGGTATGCCTCATAAATTTGGGATAAATTCTCCATATCATGCCCGTTGGGTACCAAGTATGAAGCACATCTCACGGAAAGCATTTTTCAAACACGCTCTAGAAATAAAGGAAAAAAATAGAAACACCAATTGACAGAATATGAATTAAAGTGTATACTGTATACATAATACAATATACAAAAAACAAATCTAATAATAAATTGTCATCATATTCGGAGGACATAGATATGGATGAAATTAGGCTGAAGGCCCTTGCAAAGATCAATCTGGGATTGGATGTTACGGGATGCCGGGAAGACGGATATCATCTGGTTCGCATGATTATGCAGACGATACATCTATTTGACAGCATCAAAATGGAAAAAACAGATGAACAGGAAATTCATTTGACGACAAACATACATTTTCTGCCTACAGACGAACATAATCTGGCATATAGAGCGGCCAGGATCTTAATGGATGAATTTGAGATTACCAAAGGTGTTTCAATAGATATAAAAAAATGCATTCCTGTATCAGCCGGCATGGCAGGCGGCAGTACGGATGCAGCGGCAGTATTATACGGCATGAATCAGCTGTATGAGTTAAAGCTGTCACAGAAGCAGCTTGCAGAGCGGGCACTGACTCTTGGAGCAGATGTGCCGTACTGCCTGATGAGAGGAACAGCGTTAGCTGAAGGAATCGGAGAAAAGCTGACTCGATTACCGGCAGTGGTACGCTGTCCGGTTGTAATTGCAAAGCCGGGGATCAGTGTATCAACGAAATGGGTATATGAAAATCTAAAATTAGACAGGCAGACTGTGCACCCGGATATCGATGGCCTGATTACGGACATAAAGCGTCAGGATTTAAAAAAGATGGCCTCTCATATGGGCAATATTTTGGAAGGTGTTACAGTAAAAGAATATCCAGTGATTGCGAGGATTAAAGAGCATTTGATAGAACATGGCGCATTGAATGCTATGATGAGCGGCAGCGGCCCTACTGTATTTGCTTTATTTGATGAGCGTGGAAGGGCCAAAGCAGCAGCGGATGCTTTAAGGGCCACAGGACTGGCTAAGCAGATTTATGTCACTACTATTTTCAATGTATAAATAAGTCGAGGGACCAGAATATGCCGGAAGATTTAAAGTTGAATATGAATGCATATCTTCCTCTGCGTGATGTGGTATTTCATACGCTGCGGGAGGCTATTTTAAAAGGTGATTTAAGGCCTGGGGAGCGGCTGATGGAGCTGCAGCTTGCTTCAAAGCTCGGTGTCAGCCGGACGCCGATCCGTGAAGCGATACGGATGCTGGAGCAGGAGGGGCTGGCAGTCACGATTCCCAGAAAAGGTGCAGAAGTAGCAAAAATGACAGAAAAAGACATGGAAGATGTCCTGCAGATTCGTGAAGCCCTGGACGAGCTTGCTGTACAGGTAGCATGTGATAAGATGACGGCGCAGCAGCTGAAGGAGCTGACGCTTGCCATGAAAAATTTTGAAAATGCGATTCAAGCAGGCAAGCTGAAGAAAATCATAGAATATGATGTAGAGTTTCATGATATTATTTACCGGGCAACGGATAATCCCAAATTAGTAACCTTATTAAATAATATTCGAGAACAGATCTACCGCTACCGGGTAGAATATTTAAAAGGAAAGGAAAATTATCCGATGCTGGTCAGGGAACACGAAGAAATTGTCACTGCACTTAAACAGAAAAATAAGGAACGCGTAGCAGACGCTATGCGCAGTCATATTCGCAATCAGGCAGAGGCGGTCAAAAATATTATACAGGAGCAGAATTAGTCTGGAATATTGGAAACAATTATACCCGGGTGCATATGCTAATAGCAAGAGCGAAGGGGTATTTGTGTGCTTATGAAAAGTGTATATCAGACCCAGTCAGATACGCCTGATACAGGCAGGCTGCAGATGAGTGTGGAATCAAGGGCAAATAGGGAGCCGATCCCGGATGCAAGAATCTATATTTCTTATACCGGAGAACCAGACAGTACGTTTGAAGAATTGAGTACAAATGAATCTGGACAGACAGAACAGCTGGATCTAAAGGCTCCACCGTTAGATTACAGCATGGAGCCGTCAGAGGGACAGCCGTATTCTCAGTATACGATACAGATTACAGCTGAAGGCTATCAGCCGGTGACAGTCGATGGCATTCAGGTGCTGCCTGATGTGACAGCCGTTCAGGATGTCCGCCTGCAGCCGGTCGGTGCAGCTGCCAGATGGCCGGATGATATTGTGATTCCTGCAAATACACTATTCGGAGATTTTCCGCCAAAGATTGAGGAGGCTGAGATTAAACCTATCCGCCAGACTGGTGAGATCGTGCTCAGCAGGGTAGTAGTGCCGGAATATGTCGTAGTGCATGATGGAGAGCCGACAGATTATACAGCTACAGATTATTATATCCGATACAAAGACTATATAAAAAATGTTGCATCCAGCGAAATATATGCTACATGGCCGGATGCAGCAATCAGGGCAAATGTATTGGCAATCATGTCATTTACAATGAACCGTGTCTATACAGAATGGTACCGGAATACACGGTGGTTTAGGGTTGCAAGCCCCTTACACTGAATGAATTGATTATCAAAATGACAGGGAAATCTGCTTATTCCGTCGAATATCGGTAATCATTGACCGGACAAGCCATAATTCTAAAAAACTAACGTAAACAGTCATGTTAGTTATCTTTCGGGATAACAACATGGCTGTTTTTTATGCTCTCAAATACAAAAATTCCAGAGACAATCTCTTTGTATGGAAAATAGGAGGTAAACACGATGACAAAAACCAATTTTACACTATTTTACAGCAACACATGCCAGACTGCAAGCAATCAGTTTTATCCGAATGAGATTCAAATAAGTTCCGAAAATGATTTTAGGATAGCCGTATCTCATGACCATGTGTGTGTCAGGTACAAGAATAATCACCGGAAAAAGGAGCATTTTATCCAATCAGATTGTATCATGTTTGATATTGATAATTCTGACAGTGATAATCCTTCCGATTGGATATATCCAAATATAGATGTCTGTCAATGGAAACATGATGGTATTGATATCCTTGTAAATCTACGGGGGCTGAACCGTGTTTTAGTAATCGACCATAGGATAGGCAGTATGGGGATGAAGTTGCAGATTACCGCAAATGCCTGTTGCGTAGTATAAAGGATGATGATGTATTAGATTCCAGGTTCACAAAAAATTATCTTAGAAATGCCGAACTATGTTTCCCTATCCAGACAGGGATTATTGGAAGAAGAATTAAAAATAAAGATAGTTTCATGGAAATCGTATATTCTGTTAGGGAAACAGTGGATTGTTAACGATGCAGTCGAAAATATTGATTGTATTTTGCAATAGATGGGGATATAATAAAACTAAGAAAGGAGTGTAAGG
>CAJUHV010000074.1:8434-19779 GCA_910586445.1 uncultured Eubacterium sp. | reverse complement strand
TATACATCCTTTTTGTATATGTTCTGTTTGTATACATCCTTTTTGTATATGTTCTGTTTGTATACATCCCTTTTGTATATATTCTGTTTATATACATCCTTTTTAGATACTTTATCGTACATCCTGATTATGCATTCTTTTCCACCAATTGATCATACATCTGCTGTACGGTCTGATGCAGCAGCGGATGACGGTACCATGGCGCGATTCTGCTTAACGGCTCCAGGACAAAATAACGGTTCTGCATATCCACATGCGGTATTGTCAGCTGCGGCGTATTCACGACATCATGATCGTAAAACAAGATATCAAGGTCTAATGTGCGGGGTCCCCAGCGGACGTCCCGCGTCCTGCCTGCATGGTTTTCGATCTCATGCAGCTTTTCCAATAACTGCTGCGGTTTTAATACCGTTTCCATACGAAGCACGCAGTTCATGAAATTATCCTGTATAACGCCTCCATACGGTTCTGTCTCAATCATGTCAGACACCTCGCATACTTTACAGGAGGACAGCGCATTCAGCTCATCCACACCCTGACGGATATAGCCCATCCGGTCTCCGAGATTAGAGCCGAGCGACAGATAAACGGTGTGGCGAGTCCTGTCCACTGATACGCAGACATTTTTAATCGGAAGGCCGATCGGTGCCCACGGTTTTTTTACCTTTATACGTATTTTTTTGATCTGGCCATACTGCATTAAAAGCTCTTCTGCCAGATGCTCCGCTGCCGATTCGATCAGCTTAAATGTGCGCTCCTGCATATATTTTGTCACAAAATGACATACTTTTCCATAATCAATCGTATGTTCCAGATTATCTGTCTGCCCTGCTTTAGACAGATCCATATCGATGTAAACAGATACCAGAAACTGCTGTCCTAAAATATTTTCTTCCATATATACGCCATGTTTCGCGTATATGCTCAAGTCCTGTATAATAATCTGATCCATAATCTCATCCCCTTGTCCGTAGAAATAATTACTGATTATAATGATTCGTATAAAACTGCCTCTGCCATACGTATGGCGCGTACATTTTCCTTAATATCATGCACCCTGACAAATGCATAACGTGCAAGCACTGCTAAAACCGTGGTGACAAGCGTACCCTCAATCCTCTGGTCTACAGGCAGGTCAAGCGTCAGGCCGATCACGGATTTGCGCGAAGTCCCAAGCAGCAGCGGATACCCGAGTGACTGAAAGCTTTCCAGCTCCCGGAGCACTTTTAGATTATGCGCATATGTCTTTGCAAATCCTACGCCCGGATCAAGCATAATCCGATCGGAATCAATGCCTGCCCGCTTCGCTATGGCAATCGTTTCAAGCAGGTCAGATTTTACATCCTGCACAAAATGCTGATAGTCTGTATCCGCACGGTTATGCATAAGGCAGCAGCTGACACCCGTTTTTTTTATCACATCTGCCATATCCGGGTCATATTTCAAGCCCCATATGTCATTGACCAGATCTGCGCCTGCCAAAACCGCAGCCTCAGCTACCCTGCTTTTATATGTATCGACCGAGACCGGCACATCAAAATTCTTTTTAATCATCTCAATTACAGGAATAATACGCTGCATCTCCTCTTCCTCTGAGACCTGCTGATGTCCCGGCCTTGTAGATTCCCCGCCCACATCAATCACATCTGCACCATCTGCAATCATCTGCTGCACATGCCTGCATGCTGCCTCAGGTGTATTCCACATGCCGCCGTCGGAAAAAGAATCCGGTGTCAGATTTAAAATGCCCATCACATATGTCTTGTTGTTAAAATCAAAATCTTTTGTACCTATTTTCATAATTATTTTCCTTGTCTTTTTCCTTATCCTTGACCTATATCCCTGTTCCGTGCCTGATTCTTTATCCACGCCTGATTCTTTATCCGCGTCCTGAACTTTTCATTTTAAATTTTTATATTTCTTATCCACGTACCATCTGGAAAAACTGATTCTGCAGCTCGCATTTTTCTTCAAAAATCCCTTTTGCTGCAAATGTAACCGTCCTGCTGCCCGGCTGGCGCACGCCCCGCATAGACATGCACATATGCTCTGCCTCTAACAGCACCATTGCACCTTTTGGCTTCAGATGCTCCATGACAGCCTCTGCGACCTGCACCGTCAGCCGCTCCTGCAGCTGCGGCCTGCGTGCAAATACCTCCACCGTACGTGCCAGCTTGCTGAGTCCTGCAACCCTGCCGTCAGGAATATAAGCTACATGCGCCTTTCCGTAAAACGGCAGCAGATGATGTTCGCACATGGAATAAAATACAATATCCTTTTCCAGCACCATATCCGCATTCTGCGTATGAAATGTCTTTGCAAGCGGCACTGCCGCACTCTGCCACAGTCCTGCAAAAACCTCTTCATACATTCTGGCGATCCGGTCCGGCGTCTCCAAAAGTCCCTCACGCGACGGATCTTCGCCGATTCCTTCCAACAGCAGCCGGACGCCCTGCCTGATTTTATCTTCATCTATCATAAATCTTTTCTCACCGCCTGTCTGATCTCTCCAAGATAAGATAACGAGCCAAATGCAATCACTATCCCGTCTGCACCGGCCGCCGCCTGCGCCTGCGCCGCCGCCCGCGCGATATCCGGCTCATAGGAAACTGTCGGATGGAGCTTTGCTGCCCACTCTGCCAGATCACTGCCGTCAAGCGCCCTTGCATTGTCAGGCGTGATTGTAAAAATCTGCGCGGCATACTGCAGAACCGGCTTGAGCGCCTTTTTGTAAGCTTTATCTCCAAGTACCCCTATTATATAAATAATCCTGCGGTTTGTAAAACATTTTTGAATCGTCCGGCCCAAAAGCCGGACAGCATTTTCATTGTGTGCACCGTCAATATAAAAATCAGGCTGTAAGCGTATCCGTTCAAACCTGCCGTGCAGCTGCAGCGACGAAAGCCCGCTGCAGATCGACTCAAAACTAATGCTGACGCCCAGACGGCGCAATACTTTAAAAACAGTAACCGCACATGCGAGATTTTGTTTTTGAAACTCTCCTGCCAGCGGACAGTGCAGGCTTTTATGTGAAAAGCAGTCTGCCTCCAGCCGAAAGCTGCTCCCATTCACATCGTATATAAAATCCTGTATGCAGTCTTCCTGCGCTATATGCAGCCGGCATCCTATGCGTTCAGCAGCTTTACGTACCTCCATGGCAGCTTCCGGCTCCTGCACCACCGATACACAAGGGCAGCCTTCCTTCATAATCCCTGCCTTTGCCCTCGCGATCTCTCCAAGGCTGTTGCCTAATACTGCCATATGATCCATGCTGATCGATGTCAGCACGCTGCATACCGGCTTTTTTATCAGGTTTGTCGCGTCCATTTCCCCGCCCAGCCCTGTTTCCAATACGACATAATCGCATTCCTTCTGCTTAAAATAGCAAAAAGCAATCGCTGTCTCCACTTCAAAAGCCGTCGGGTGCGGCAGGCCCTCTGCCTGCATATCGGCACAGGCTGCCTGCACTTTTGTAGCAAGCTGCGCAAACTCTTCCTGCGAAATGCTCGTTCCATTCACTGCTGTCGTCTCCTCCGCTGCAAAAACCGCTGGTGAAGAATAAACACCTGTCCGGTATCCCGATGCCTGTAAAACAGAAGCAATCATCGCACAGACAGATCCCTTGCCGTTTGTACCTGCCACATGGATGACTGCCAGCTGCTCATGTACATTTCCCAGCCGCTCCATCAGGCTGCTTATGCTTGTAAGCCCATAGACACTTCCATATTTACTGATTTCCTGTATAAAATTTCTTGCCTGCGTCTCATTCATGAACGTCTTATTATAATTCCTTCCTGCATATGCTGTTTCGAACCTTTATGCCTCCCATGCCAGTTCGTCATTCTCCGCCTTTTTATCACGTGTCATCAGCTCGTAAACGGCCTCTTTTACCGGCTTATTCTGGAACAATGCCGCGTTTACCTGCTCGATAATCGGCAGGTCTGCCTTATATTTTTCCGCCAGTCCGATCGCCGCCTTCGCTGAATAGACGCCTTCCACAACCATTTTTACCTCATCCATCGCCTGCTGCATGCTCAGTCCCTGTCCCATCAGCATGCCTGCCTTACGGTTGCGGCTGTGCTTGCTTGCACAGGTGACAATCAGATCGCCGATGCCTGTCAGCCCGCTTAATGTCTCATACCTTGCACCCATTGCCAGTCCCAGCCTGCCGATCTCGTTAATCCCTCTCGTAATAAGCGCTGCCTTTGTATTATCGCCATAGCCCAGCCCGTCTGCCATGCCGGCTGCAAGCGCTATGACATTTTTTAAAGAAGATCCGATTTCTATCCCGATCACATCCGGGCTTGTATACACACGAAACGACTCATTCATAAAATAGTACTGCACCTTTTCCGCTGTCTCCCTGCGCTTTGCCCCCGCTACAAGAGCTGACGGCATCCCGCGCCCGACTTCCTCCGCATGTGACGGCCCGCACAGTACTGCCGTGACTGCCTGCGGTATTTCCTGCTCAATAATCTGCGACAGCGTCATCAGCGTATCTTCTTCCACGCCCTTTGCAACGCTGATGATAAGCTGCCCGTCAGATACATATTGTGCCAGGTCATGCGCAGTCTTTCGTGTATACATAGACGGCACAGCCAGCACCAGCGCATCCATGCCCGTGACTGCCTGCGCTAAATCTGTGGTATACTGTATCGAATCCGGCAGCTTTACACCCGGCAGCTTTTCTACATGCTCGTGATAGTTGCGCAGCATTTTAATTTCTGCGCTTATTGCAGACCACATCGTTACCGTATGTCCATTTTTTTCCAAAACAACGGACAGGGCTGTTCCCCAGCTGCCCGCTCCGATCATTCCGAGTTTTGCCATAAAACCTGACTTCCTTCCTGCAATTTTACTGCCTGATCCTCCAGGCAGAGCTTTATGCATATGTTCTGCTTTTCTTGTAAACAATATACTCAATTTTTCAAACAGTTGTTATACCTTATTTTCCGTACCATGCAGCAGCCGCTTAATATTAGACTGGTGCCTGATGACTCCGAGCAGGCAGACGAAGCCTACGACAATATAAATCTCTGTCCGTGCCTGCGGCGGCGCTCCCAGCATCCCGTTCTGCCCAAACACGACCGTCTGTACGAAAAATCCCAGACAGACAAGCAGCGATCCGACCGACACATACCTTTTTACAAACACACTCAGCCCGAACAGCACCATGCACACTGGAACCGCCCATGGGCAGAATGCCAGCATCATGCCAGCAGTCGTTGCAATTCCCTTTCCGCCCTTAAATTTTAAATGAACCGGAAAGTTATGTCCCAGCACTGCTCCAAGCCCGGCATACGCCTCCAGGATCTTGACATCCTGCGGAAATTTATTATGAAACAGCAGCCATACCAGCAGTACGGCAAACACGCCTTTGAAGCCGTCACCCAAAAACACAATAATACCTGCTTTCCTGCCAAGCGTACGGAACGTATTTGTCGTACCGATATTTCCGCTGCCCATGGAACGTATATCTACATTTACGTGCTTTGCATAGAAATATCCTGTTGTGAACAATCCAAACAAGTAGCCAATGACTATGGAAATCAACCTCGCTCCTGTCATTTTTTGCCCTCCTTGCGCTCCCTTATAATAAATTTGAGCGCTGTCCCGCGAAAGCCGAACGCATCCCGGATACGGTTTTCAATATACCGCGTATAAGAAAAATGCATCAGCTGCTTATCGTTGACAAAAATAACAAATGTAGGCGGTTTTACGCTCACCTGCGTAATATAATACAGCTTCAGACGCTTGCCCTTATCATACGGAGGCTGCTGCATCGCAACTGCTTCTGCCATAATCTCATTCAGCACGCCGGTAGCCACGCGCATAGAATTATTCTGGATGACCAGATCGATCATGTCAAACACTTTATTCAGACGCTGCCCGGTCTTTGCAGATATAAACATAATCTCCGCATACTGCATAAAGCTGAGCACCTGCCGGATTCTCTCACTCTGACGGTATACAGTCTTATCGTCTTTTTCTACAATATCCCACTTATTGACCGCGATAATAATCCCTTTGCCGCGGTCATGCGCAATTCCTGCTATTTTTGCATCCTGCTCCGTCACGCCTTCCACGCCGTCAATCAAAATGATCACCACATCCGCACGCTCTACCGCAGTCACTGCACGGATAATACTATAGCGTTCAATTTCTTCTTTGATCTTGTTCTTGCGCCGTATGCCCGCGGTATCGATAAAGACATACTCCTGGCCGTTGTATTTTACTTCCGTGTCTACCGCATCCCTTGTCGTCCCCGCAATATCTGATACAATCACACGGTCGCGGCCGCAGAGCTTGTTTACAAGTGAGGATTTGCCCGTATTCGGTTTCCCGACAATTGCGATCTTAGGGCGCTCATCCTCTTCCTGTGTCTGGATGTCCTTTGGAAAATATTGGATCACCTCATCCAGCATATCGCCAAGGCCCAGCTTGGACGAAGCAGAAATCGGCACAGGTTCTCCCAGTCCCAGATTATAAAACTCGTACACATCCATCATAAATTTCTGAAAGTTATCTACTTTATTCACGACGAGGACGACCGGCTTATTCGACCTGCGGAGCATATCTGCTACTTTTGCATCCGCATCCACAAGCCCCTGGCGGACATCTGCAATCATAATGATCACATCCGCCGTATCGATTGCAATCTGGGCCTGCTCACGCATCTGTGATAAAATAATATCCTTGCTGTCCGGCTCAATGCCGCCGGTATCAATAATTGTAAAATCTTTATCAGTCCAAGACACATCTGCATAGATTCTGTCCCTCGTAACTCCCGGCGTATCCTGTACAATCGAAATACGTGAACCTGCGAGCACATTAAACAGCGTAGATTTTCCTACATTTGGACGTCCTACAATTGCTACGATTGGTCTGCTCATCTTTTATCTCCTATTCTGATTAAAATACTGTATAAAAAATTTATTCCATAAACGCATCATACAAATCCTGACCGTTAGAGTTTACAATAACTATATTGACTTGTAAAGCATTTTTCAATTCCACAACCGTCATATCATCCAAAAACAGGTCTTCCCCGCTGCGCAGAAGGCTGCACGGCAGCAGAAGCGTGTCTCCCAGATCCCTGCCTTTTAGCTGCCGCAGCAGGTCCTGTCCGGTCAAAAGCCCCGATACAGTAATCTGCTCGCCGAAAAAATCATTTCGGACTGCAAACACTTCAATCTGGCGCTCTGTATGCTGCTGCATAAATTCCTCTGCCAGCTTTTTTATAAAAGGCGCTGCCAGCATGCCGGTAGCAGCGGATATTTTTCCTGCACAGGCTGTCTTTTGTTGTCCTGCCCGCAGCGCTTCATGAAATTCCTCCAGCAGCAGCCGCAGCATGCCGACACCGTTTTCCAGCTGCAGATAGCCGTCATAACAATCCGCGGGCGGCAGATCTTCCTCTGCCAGCAGATACCACTCATCCGAAGCATGGATAAAATGTGTCCCCCACTGCTGCATGCACGCCTCCTGCCATTTTCGAATCATACGCAGCACGTCTTTTGCCTCTTCTTTTGTAAACGGCTCCAGCGGATACAGCCCGCTGCGGTATTTTGTCAGGCCCACAGGCACGACAGACACACTGCGCATATGAGGCAGGTACTTTGTCAGCTCTTTTATACTATATGCAAGCGCCTCTTTGTCATTTACGCCCTTGCACAGTACAATCTGCCCGTTCATTTCAATGCCCGCTTCGTAAAGCCGCTGCATTTTTTTCAGCGCTTCTCCCGCAAACCGGTTATTCAGCATCTTACAGCGCAGCTTAGCATCCATTGTGTGTACGGAAATATTCACCGGTGCCAGTTTATAAGTAATAATCCGGTCAATGTCCCTGTCCTTCATATTTGTAAGCGTAATATAATTGCCCTGCAGAAAAGAAAGCCTGGCATCATCATCCTTGAAATACAATGTCTCTCTCATGCCGGGCGGCATCTGGTCTATAAAACAAAATATACATTTATTGGAACAGGAACGGTACTGGTCCATCAGCCCGTTTTCAAATTCGATACCCAGATCATCCTCATAATCTTTTTCAATCTCATATTCCCACTCTTCACCGTCCCGGCTTCTGGTCACTATCGTAACATATTCTTCATTGAGCTGATAATGATAATCAAAGACATCTTCAATCTGCACGCCGTTTACGCTCAGCAGATAATCTCCGGGCTTTATTTCCAGTTCGTCGGCAATGCTGCCTGGTTCAATATGGGTTATTTTATGCTCTCTGCTCTGCATAGTCCCTTCCCTTTTATCCATTTCTGAAATCCTGTGCTGAATCTGCACTTTTTACGGCTATTATACTATGTCAATACTATTTCGTAAAGAAAAAGAGTGAAATTCTTGTGCTCTGCACTCCCTGATGTTATTCTAAAGACATGCTAAACAAAAAGGAGCAAAATAATATGGGATTTTATGTGAATCCTCCATCAGATGCATTCCAAGCCGTTTTAAAGACAAAAACTTATGTAGATAAATCGGAGCTGATCGCCTACACAAACGAAGTTATGGAAAGCAGCCGTATGCTGACCTGTTCCAGCCGCCCAGACGTTTTGGCAAATCCTTTGCAGCAAAAATACTGCCTTTCAAGCACATTTCAGTGTATGAGGCAGCATTTTATTTACAACTTCACAAGCTTTTCAATCACACATGTATGACCCTTTTTTTCGTCAAAATTTATTCCAACTAAAAGTATCTCTCCCGTATAGCCCTCAAGCCATGCAGAATATTCTTTTTCCTTAATCTGAGCAATTGCCCCCTGTACTGATTTATTCCACTTCAGCTCTATGATCAGCGCAGGCTTATCCACATTTCTTTTTGGCAGATATACTACATCCGCAAAACCTTTTCCTGACGGGAATTCCATAACTGGATTGACATAATAAATCTTGGCACTATAATAAGCCATCAATACAGTACATGTCAAAGAATTTTCATCCTTATATTTTAACATGGATGCGGTCTCATTATGAACGATCGCTATGCCTTCTGCCACAGCGCTGCCATTTAGTTTCCAAGTGTTTTCGAGAAGCTCTGCCGACCTGTTCACTGCCTTCACAAGCCCATCCCAGCCAGAGCCATCTGCTGCATTTAAAAATTCGTATGCAATTTCCTGATTTGGAATAAATACTTCGCCCGCTGCCCTGTCACAGGATAAATATCCCAGATGAACCAAAAGAGTAAGCACATCATCCTTCGTCTGAAACGATGTCATGTCATTTTGAAATTTACGTGTATTTACTCTGTATCGGGCATTTCCAAGCATAGCTGCAACAGCTTCTTTTAATCCGTCAAAGTTCATGTCGATATATACTTTTAATGCTTCATATGTTTCTGTGCCTGTCCAATAGCTCTTAAACTCTCCGCTTTCCATCAATTCTGTAATCGCCATAGGATTATAGATATGCATGCCTCCAAGCAGGTATCCGTCATACCATTTCTCAGCCTCGGCATAATCTACCCCGTAGGTTTCACAAAGGCTGCAGACCTCATGTTCTGTAAAACCAAAATCGCCAGCCAGACGGCCAGTATCAAGCATAGAATATTCTTTGAATATATTGACTGCTGAATGCTCCCCATATTTTTTGATTGGAAGTATCCCCGTCATATATGCCAGCTCTACATAATCCTGCCCCTTAAATAAACCTCTCAGAAATCCAAGATACGCTTCTTGTACCTCCTTTTGTTCTTTTGCGAGACGAAACACACAGTCCCACTCATCTATAATAAAAATAAATCCTTTTTTTGTATGGCCATAAATCTGCTCCAATACTCCGGGAAGACCATACTCATTAATTTCAAAACAGTCACCAAATTCTTTCCGCAGCTCCTTTATAACCACTTCCTGTATCTTGTCAATAAAAATATTAAGATGTGATTTCTGAAATAAAAACTTCTGAATGTCCAGCCGGATCACATTATGCTTGTTCAGATGCTTTTGATATGACCTGTCATTTTCTATGCGCAGGCCGGAAAATAAATCCTTTGAATCACATCCACAGCTATAATACGCTAAGAGCATGTTTGCAGCCATAGACTTTCCGAAACGACGCGGCCTGCTCACGCAAATATACCTTTTTTCCGTCCTGTACACTGCATTCATTTTAGAAATCAGCATGCTCTTATCCACATATATGTCCGAAAACCGTGACATCTCAAATGCTGTATTATCTGGATTTACATAAATGCCCATTGCCCCTGCCCCTTTCTGCTGACACCTTCACACATTTTCCACACGAAAGCACCCCCTGGCCACATAAGCCGCAAAATCCCCAATAACCGTAATCACCCTATGCAGTATTCCAAGTGCTGCGGCCTGCTCTCCGCCGGCAGCCTGTGACAACAACAGCGTCAGCACCAGCTCCCGCACGCCGATGCCTCCCGGCGCTCCCGGCACAATAAAGCCAAGCACCCACGCTGTCACATATGCTGCCATCATCTGAGCTGCCTGCTCCCAGGACGGCATGCCTGCCCAATACCAGTATATAAGCACATAGATAAAGCCGAGAATCAAAAGCACCGCCGCATAAGCAGCAAAAGCCCTGCAAAAAACCTTCACAAAGCTGACAAAACGGCTTTTTTCTAAGTGCAGCGTTTTTGCCGGACTGCCGCTTATCTGCTTTTGTTTTTTATGCCGGATATACCATACTACAAACACAAATGCTGCTGCGCCTAAAACACATGCACCTGCCAGTGCAGCAGACAAAAGGCGGATATTCCGCTGCCTGCCAATCACTGCCAATGCCTCCAAAAGACTGGAATAGGACATGACGACTCCAATGAAAAAAGCTGCCAGTACAAGCGTTGCCACCTCGGTCACACTCGCTGCCGCAATCTGCTTCTGCGTTAAATCCAGATCTTTGGCAAACAGATTGCGTTCCACATAATGCATGACATTGCCCGGCAGATATTTTCCGATATTTGCTTTTGCATACACACACAGCGCTTTTATGCGTTCTGTCCGTTTTATGCGTCCGCAGCGTTCCCCGGAAAAAAACTCCAGCCATAGATACCACGCACTGCCTGATACATATACGGTAAATGTCTTTAACGCTATGCCAAGCACGCATATGCACGCAAAGCTCCTCCAGTCCTTTACTGCTGACCAGTCAAAATCCGTGCGGCAGAAAGCTGCCAATACGAAAATAACAGATAATGCGGAAAGTGCATTACCTGCCAGCTTTACATATTTTTTCAGTTTTGCTTTTTTATGCTGCTCCAACTCGTTTTTCTCCAACTGACGCTTTATATTTTTTGTTTTTCGCTTCTTCTTTTTCTGCTTTTTTCGACTTATGCTTTTTATATCTTTTTCTGCTTTTGCAGCTGACCCGGCTTTT
>CAJUHV010000074.1:0-8334 GCA_910586445.1 uncultured Eubacterium sp. | reverse complement strand
ATGTTTATCTTTTTCTGCTTTTGCAGCTGATCTGGCTTTTATGTTTTGGCTTTTTTCGCTTTTGCAGCTGATCTGGCTTTTATGTTTATCTTTTTCTGCTTTTGCAGCTGATCTGGCTTTTATGTTTTGGCTTTTTCTGCTTTTGCAGCTGATCCGGCTTTCATGTTTTGTCTTTTTTCGCTTTTACTTTTTCGCTTTTTTCATTCTTTTTCAATTTTGTTTTTCTGTTGTTTCTGTATTTTCAGCTCTTACTTCTGCAGCTTTTATTTTGGGGATTTCTGCTTTTCAGCTTCTGCTTTTTTTGACTTCTGCTTTTTTGCGATTTCGCTTTTTTTGTTTTTTGCTTTTTTGCAATTTCGCTTTTTTTGCTGTTGATCTTTTTCGATGTTTTCTTTTTTCGGCTTTGCTTTTTCGATATTTTCTTTTTTCGGCTTTGCTTTTTCGATGTTTTCTTTCTTCGGCTTTGCTTTTTCGATGTTTTCTTTTTTCGGCTCTTCCTCTTTCGATTCCTGCTTTTCTTTGGACAGCCTTACCCCGTCGTAATCCATCCGGCGCACATGATACTGCACATCTTCCAAGATTTTGCGGTTTGAGGCAATGACATCTGCAAGAAGTCCTACGATAATAGTCTGAAACCCTAGCAGAAGCAGCACCGCTGCCAGAATCAGCGACTGCACATGCCCGCTGCCGACTCCATGAAAATAGCAGACCAAAAACCGCATGCCGACAGCCGTCCCACACAGAAAAATAATAATTCCGATCGTAACAAAAAAATGCAGGGGCTTGTACATCATAAATACATGTCCGATTGTCAGTACGGATTTTTTAATATACCCCATCATGCTCTTCATCAGCCTGGACGGACGGATTTCTTTGTTTGTGCGCACAGGCACCCAGTCCATAGCCATCTTTGTCCGGCCCGCCTGTACAATCGTTTCTAATGTATATGTATATTCATTTGTCACATTCAGCCGCATGGCAGCATCCCTGCTGTAGGCGCGAAAACCGCTCGGGGCATCCGGGATTGTCGTCCTGCTGGCCTTGCGCACAATAAAGCTCCCAAAATGCTGGAGCTTTTTCTTCAGCGGGGAAAAGTCCTCGATCTCATCAATCGGACGCGCCCCGATGACTATATCAGACCTGCCTTCTATAATCGGCCGGACAAGCTTTTCTATATCTGCGCCTTCATACTGGTTATCTGCATCTGTATTTACAATAATATCCGCGCCATTTCGCAGGCATGCATCCAGCCCTGCCATAAAACCTTTTGCTAGCCCCCGGTTTGAGCGAAAATGAACGACATAATCGACGCCCCATGCTCTCGCTGTCTCTGCCGTCTCATCTTCGCTGCCGTCATCTATGATCAGATATTCGATTGTGTCAATCCCTTCAATCTGCTTTGGCAGGGCGTCTAACGCTGTCCTGAGCGTTTCCGCTTCATTATAGCAGGGAATCTGAATCATCAGCTTCATAAGTATCCTCCAGTACGTATCCTAGAGCGTGTTTGAAAAATTATTCCTGCGGTCTGCGCTCCCCGCTTCAAGCTTCCTGGACTGCTGATGTCCAAGATAATATGAATAATTCATCCCAAATTTAATCAGCATAGCCCGCTATATTATGCCTGTGGGTATGCCTATAAATCTGGGATAAATTCTCCATATCATGCCCTGTGGGTACATCTCAGGAAAGCATTTTTCAAGCATGCTCTAGAGCGTGTCTGAAAAATCATTCCCGCCAACTGTACGCCCCACTTTGCGGTATATTTGGCCCTCATTCGGTCAACGTAGCCCGCTACGCCTCCCTCATTCGGGTCAAATCTCCCACATCATCTTGGACATTAGTAGTCCAAGATGCTTGAAGTGTGACGCACATTTGACAGAAAGCATTTTTCAAGCACGCTCTAGATCATTTCTTAGAATTGCTTTCTGTAAGATATGCTTTCCAATTTGCGGGCAGCTTAGTTTTGAAAACGGATCTGCTCCTGATTGATCAGCGGATAATGGCAGAGCACCGTTCCTTCCAAATCCTCCCGGTACATATCCACTGCCGTAATCTGCCGATTTGCATAGGTAGTATAATAATATAATCCACGCACGGTATTGCAGCATGATGTATAAAGCGTCGTTGCATAGCTGCCTCCCTCAAGCTCACAGCATCCATCCTGCTGCTCTACAGAACCAAGTATATGAAAAAACTGTGACACGCTCTCGTTTTCTGAATCGCCCGATCTGGAATTCATTTTTACAAACGCTGCCCTTACAAACCTGGACTGCGAGGACAGATCGCCCGGCAGCCCGATCGCTCCCATCCCCACACAATAAGGTGTCAGCGACAGCCCTTTTGCAAACCGGTTTAACGGCGGCTTGGCAGATATGCCCATATAATTGCTCAGATGTAACATCTGCTCTGGAAACTCAGGATTGTTTGACAGTACTCCCACCGGATTGTCATAAATGCGGCTTCCATCTGCCACCGCCTCCAGCGTTATCGCCTCCTGCTGGTCTGCAATCATCCAATGAAGCTCCGCCGGCGGGAGGCTGCCGTTAAACGCGGCATCTGTAATATTGATATGCTCAAGCTTTTTTCTGCATTCCTTTACTGTCGCACAGCTGCCGAGCAGCCATGGAATCAGCTCAAATACTGCAATATTTTCCGCACCCTTTTTCGGCGCATTGTAATGGGCGTTTCCGGCAAAATTAAGCCCTGCCATCGCAAGCCCCTTTTCATTGACTGCATCATAATATAATGGATAGCTCTGCACGATATGCGCCACGCCGATCATCGCATAATGCCTTCTCATATTTCCCATTCCACGAAAGTAAAACGGATAATTACGGGGCGTCACTGTAATCTCTTCCCCATAAGAAAATTCATAATCCAGCGTCCTGCCAAAATAGTAATCTTTTGTTTTATAAGTCACCGCTGTGCACATAAAAACCT
Source organism: uncultured Eubacterium sp. (assembly GCA_910586445.1). Lineage (GTDB taxonomy): Bacteria > Bacillota > Clostridia > Lachnospirales > Lachnospiraceae > Eubacterium_J. The sequence continues at coordinate 5,394 of CAJUHV010000074.1, read as the reverse complement.
CCGGTATTGATATTTGCTCCTTATATATTATACCACTTTTATAAAAACAAATACCATCTGCTTGGGCACACCTTATAAACACTTTCCTGCAGACCGTCCGTCATATGCACAGCTTTAAACAGCATCGATTACTGATCATTCAAAAGCAGGTAGACGCATCCATATACTCCGGCATCATTTCCAAGCTCCGCCAGTGCAAAATCTGCATTCCTGCAGGCATTGAATGCCCGCTCAACATAATATTTGCGGATTGACTCTGTAACAATCGAGCCGCCCTTGGATACTCCGCCGCCAATGACAAATACTTCCGGGTCAATAATGCCTGCTACATTTGCCAGTGCCGTTCCAAGCACCTTTCCCATTTTATCCATGACTTCCAGTCCAATCTCGTCTCCTGCTTTTGCAGCATCTACGACGTCTTTTGCAGTCAGATCTTCCATGCCGCGCAGTGAGCTTTCCCGACCGCCGGCTGCCAGTGCACGGCGTGCAAGCCTTACTATGCCGGTAGCTGAGGCATATTGCTCCAGACATCCGCGCTTGCCGCATCCGCAGATCTCTTCTTCATCTTCCTCAACAAATGTATGCCCGATTTCTCCGCCCGCACCGTTAGAGCCGGTGACAATATGCCCATCGACAATAATACCGCCGCCCACTCCGGTTCCAAGCGTGATCATTACGACATTTTTATAGCCTTTCCCGCCGCCCTGCCACATCTCGCCGAGCGCAGCTACATTTGCATCATTGCCGACCCTGACCTTCAATCCCGTCTTTGCTCCCAGCTCCTTAGCCACATCAACGCGGTCCCAGCCAATATTGACACAGCCTGTCACTACGGAATCCTGAATGACCGGGCCGGGCACGCCGATTCCGATCCCTTCCACGCTCTCTTTTGATATGCCGTCCTGCACCAGCCTGCCTTCGATGACGGCTGCCACGTCATCTAGTATTGAACTTCCATTATCAGCCGTATTTGTCGGAATCTCCCAATTATCCACCATATGGCCTGACATCTCAAACAGGCTCATTTTAATTGTCGTTCCTCCAATGTCCACGCCAAATCCATACTCTTTCATCGTTTTTCTCCTTTTCCATTGTAATCCTGCCGGGATTTTGACTTTTTAAATCATACACTTTTTCCCGTATATTCTTGTATTTAGTATAGAAGAATTTATAAAGCATGTCAATGCAGAAAACGTTTCCGTCACTCTAGAGCGTGTTTGAAAAATCATTCCCGCCAACTGTACGCCCCACTTTGCAGTATATTTGGCCCTCATTCGGTCAACGCAGCCCGCTACGCCCCTCATTCGGGTCAAATCTCCCACATCATCTTGGACATTAGTAGTCCAAGATGCTTGAAGTGTGACGCATATCATGCCCTGTGGGTACATTTGACAGAAAGCATTTTTCAAACACGCTCTAGAACATGTCTGTTCCACTTTTACTTATGCGCAGAACAACTATACGAAAGCATTTCTTTTAAGATCTGATTTACCATCACAGGATTTGCTTTTCCCTCCATCGCCTTCATCGTCTGCCCGACTAAAAATCCGACCGCTTTGTGCCTGCCATTGTGAAAATCTTCTACCGATTTTGGATGACCGGCGATCACCTGCGCTATGACGCTGCGCAGCCTGTCCTCATCATTGACGGATTTCAGCCCTTTATCCTGCACATACCGCACCGGGTCTGCATTGTGATCAAATACTTCGGCAAACACTTCTTTTGCGACGGTATTCGTCACTTCCCCAGAGTCTGCGAGGTCTACGATTTTCGCTAGGTTTTCCGGCGTAAATATAATTTCCTCCGGCTCCTTCCCGCTTTCCTTCAGCAGACGCATCGTCTCACCCATCAGCCAGTTGGACACCTTTTTCGGCTTTTTGCAAAGATCAGCTGCTGCCTCAAACAGGTCTGCCAGCTTTTTGGAACCCGTAATAATATCTGCATCATAATCCGGCAGCCCATACTGCTCTTTGTAGCGCTTTCTTTTTTCATCACGCAGCTCCGGCTGCCTTTCGCGGATCTGCTCCAGCCACTCTCTGCTCATGACAACCGGCACAAGATCCGGTTCCGGGAAATAGCGGTAATCCTGTGCATCTTCTTTAGACCGCATGACGTACGAGCATCCCTTTGCATCATCCCAGCGCCTTGTTTCCTGCACGACTGTCCCGCCGGATTCAAGCAGGCCGATCTGCCTTTTTGCCTCGTTCTCAATCGCCCTTGTAATCGCCTTAAAGGAATTTAGATTTTTCATTTCGGTCCGGGTTCCAAGCTGCGCCGTACCTTTCCTGCGTACGGACAGGTTCACATCTGCCCGCATAGACCCTTCCTGCAGCTTGCAGTCAGAAGCCCCCAGATACTGTATGATCGTGCGCAGCTTATCCAGATAGGCTGTCACCTCTTTTGCAGAACGCATGTCCGGCTCTGAAACGATTTCAATTAACGGCACGCCGGAACGGTTATAATCTACCAGCGAAACATCGTCGTATAGATCGTGTATCAGCTTTCCGGCATCCTCTTCCATATGGATTTCATGGATTCCAACCGTTTTTTCCCCTTCTTCTGTCTCGATTTTAATACTGCCGTTTCGACACAGCGGCATATACAGCTGGGAGATCTGGTAATTCTGGGGATTGTCAGGATAAAAATAGTTTTTCCGGTCAAATTTACTGTATTCAGTGATCTCACAGCCTGCCGCAATGCCCACGGCAGCTGCATATTCCACAGCCTTCTTATTTAGTACAGGCAATGCTCCCGGCATTCCTGTACAGACCGGGCATGTATGCACATTCGGCCTGGCCCCGAACGCCGTAGGACAGCCGCAGAAAATCTTTGTCTTTGTCGCCAGTTCTACATGAACCTCCAGCCCGATGACAGTTTCATATTCATTCATTTTCCTGCCCCCTCACATTCTCACTGCTTAAATCTTTTTTTGTACATGCTGCTGCCTTATGCCGGCCTGCATACGGGCAGCGCTCATAGGTCCGCGTCTTCTCAAAGGCATATGCCGCACGGATGATTTTTTTCTCCCCGAAGCAGCCGCCGATCAGCTGCATGCCGATCGGCAGTCCTTTGGAATCTGTCCCGACAGGAATCGATATGCCCGGCAGTCCCGCAAGGTTCACCGCAGCCGTATAAATATCTCCCAGATACATTTTAATTGGATCAGTCAGGCTCTCTCCAATCCGCGGTGCCGTCGTGGGTGCTGTCGGGCCAAGGATTATGTCAAAACGTGCAAACGCCTGATCAAATGCATTTTTGATCAATGCTTTCGTACGCAGCGCCTTTAAATAATATGCCTCATAATACCCGGAGCTTAATACAAACGATCCCAGCATAATACGCCGCCTTACTTCCTGCCCAAACCCCTGCGAACGGGTCTTTTTATACATCTGGTGCAGCCCTTTATACTGACCGGCACGCCATCCGTACTTTACCCCGTCAAACCGTTCCAGATTTGAGCCTGCCTCGGCACAGGCTACGACATAATATGCCGGAACCGCATATTCTGCAAGGCTTAGGTCAAATTCTTCCACGATGGCACCCTTATCTTTTAATACATCCGCTGCCTTTAACACAGCCTGCCTGACCTCGGCATCCAGTCCTTTTTCCAAATATTCCCTCGGAATGCCTATTTTCATGCCTGCCACATCGTCTATAAGGGCATTTGTAAAATCTGTATCGCCCCGTCTGAGCGAAGTGGAATCTTTAGCATCGTATGATGCCAGCACTTCCAGTACGGCTGCACAGTCTTCTACCGTTTTTGCAATCGGGCCGATCTGGTCAAAAGAAGAGGCATAGGCAATCAGTCCATAACGGGATACCGTGCCATAAGTCGGCTTGATTCCGGTCACTCCGCAGAACGCACTCGGCTGGCGGATGGAGCCGCCTGTATCAGAGCCCAGCGCATACGCACATTCTTCTGCTGCAACCGCTGCACACGAACCGCCGGATGAACCGCCCGGCACGTGCGACAGATTCCAGGGATTTTTTACCGGCCCATAATAAGAAGTCTCCGTCGTGGAGCCCATGGCAAACTCATCCATATTTGTCTTTCCTAAAATCACCGCGCCTGCCTCCTGCAGACGGCATACTGCATGCGCCGTATACACCGGCACAAAATCAGACAGCATTTTAGAGCCGCATGTCGTAAGCAGCCCTTTTGTACACAGATTGTCTTTGACTGCTGCCGGTACTCCTGCCAGAACACTGTTAAGCTCTCCTGCCTCTATTTTTTTCTGAATCTCCTGCGCCTGCCTATAGGCACCCTCTTCATCTACTGTCACAAAACTGTTTAAGTCAGATTCCTTTTTTCTGATTTCAATAAGGGCATCTTCCACCGCTTCTTTTACGGATATTTCCCCGGCCCTGATCTTTTTTCCCAAGGCAGCCGCCGTCAAGCTTGTCAGGCTCATGAACCTTCCTCCTATATTCAAATTACTCCATTTAATGTTTTATTTAGATCTTGTTTACAGCTTATTTCGTAAAAATATCTGCAGCCCATCCTTCCTTAAACTGCAGGTTCTTCCTGCACAACTGTTTTCGGAACTGCAAAGCTCTGCTCTGTGCAGGCAGGCGCATTCGCCAACGTATCTATATGCCCGTCTCCATTTGTAACAATATCCTCGCGAAATACATTTACGGTCTGGAATACATGCGACATCGGCTCCACGCCGGATGTATCCAGTTCATTCAGCTTGTCTATATATGCAAGCATATTTTCCATATCTTTTTTGGCAGCAGCCTTCTCATCACGTGACAGCTCCAGCTTTGCAAGTATGCCTACGTATTCCAGTGTTTCATCCGAAATTCTATCCGGAATTTTACTCGATTTTTTATCCGTCATAACAGTCCTCCCTTTGGCTGCTAAAAAACAAGTCTCTTTCATTCATCGAACTCTTTATTCTGTTCGCTGCAAGTCCTGTTTTATATTGCTTTTTCTTTCGAAATCAAATCATTATCTCAACAACAGTATTTGCTGTGTCATGATATTCATCTATAAGAATATATGGATAGGAATCTATTACTATCTGTTTCATTTTAGGGTATTTTTGAATTAATGCAAATCCGTAATCCAATATTGGACGAAATAACAACACTAATTATCCTTCAATTCCTCTCCATACATCAATTGATTACGCTCTAACTCGTTCTTCAGTTCTTCTACTGTAGGCAGCACAGTCATATACTTAGATGCAAAAATCTGTTCACTCTCGTTCAAAACGGAATACTTTACAATTGTTTCATCTTTATCTGTGCAAAAGATAATACCAATCGTCGGATTATCATCTGACTGTCTTTTTAGATCATCAAACATTCTGATATACATATCCATCTGTCCAATATCCTGATGTGTCAGTTTATGAGTTTTCAAATCTATCAATACAAAGCATTTCA
>CAJUHV010000073.1 GCA_910586445.1 uncultured Eubacterium sp. | reverse complement strand
TCCACCAAGTGTGAAGCACATCTCACGGAAAGCATTTTTCAAACACGCTCTAATGCATATTCTAGCCCCATCGCAAAGTTTGCTGATATCCCCTTCTTTCCGGCAATAACATTACTTACGTAAGCAGGAGAAACACCTGTTCTTGACGATAATTCGGCTTGTGTGATCCCGCGGTCTTCTAACACTTCAGCAATTGTCTCGCCTGGGTGTATGATCAAATCACGGGATATACCAATTTTCTTTACTGCCATGGTAATCACTCACTCCTTCCACTTCAATTTCAGTGCAAATCATAATAGTATCTTCTGTTGCATTTGGTTCAATAATCAACCTGGTATTTGGCGCTACATGTAAGGAATATCGTATTTGATGATATCCTTCAAGCTGTTCCGGTCTTCCCAAGCCTAGTTTTAAAAAATCTCCGAAGCATTCAGCCGCTTTTAATCGATCCATATGCTTTTTTATTGTTTTTACCCATTCAAAAGGCAGCTTTTTTTCATTTTATTATAATCTTCAAAATATTTTTTTACTTTGTTATTAGTATATGTTATTTCCCAAAATGCATCACCTTCCATGTTAACCTTTTGGTTAATTATATATTGACACATTTTTTTCTTTATGTCTACATGTTATGTAGACTGAATAAAGCTATCATAATTTCAGCCATATCACATACATATTTTAATAATAAGGAAAACATATGGGTGTGCCGGTTTATGAAGCTGCTGTTATTTTTATCAAATACAATTATTCCAATATTAATCTTTTATATCGTAGGAACCGGACTGCTTCAAAAGCAGAATATCTATGAGCAGTTTATACAGGGCGCAGAAGATGGATTTAAGACAGTCATAAAAATCATGCCGACATTAATCGGGCTGATGGTGGCAGTAGGAATACTGCGTGCTTCGGGCCTTTTAGACGCGGTTTCAGCTTTTTTTGGAAAATTAATCGGAGAAAAGATCATTCCGGCAGAAATTATTCCAGTATTTGTAGTACGGCTGTTTTCGAATTCTGCAGCTACAGGGCTTGTGCTGGATCTTTTTAAAAAGTATGGGACAGATTCTATGCTCGGAACAATTGCGTCAATTATGTTGAGCTCTACAGAGACAGTGTTTTATACCATGTCCATTTATTTTATGTCCGTAAAAATAAAAAAGACGCGCTGGACACTAGGCGGGGCGTTATTGGCGACTGCAGCAGGAGCGGCTGCAAGCATTGTAATTGCACAATATATTGTGTAAAAACTATAATTCGATTTATGATAGTAATCTATAGATAAAATCTGTATAATAATACTTGTAAAATTAATTTATTAGTCGAGTTATGTCAATAAAATATATAAATTATGTACAATAAGATCGATTAGTAAAGATATTATGATATAATATGTAATGAAATCAAAAATGTTATTGATTATCCAAATACATAAGGAGGGAAGATCTATATTAATGGCAAGTAATGAAAATAGTATGGAACAGGAGGGAGATTATTAAAAGCCCAAAAGTATTTAATGTTTTAATTTGTATAATATTATTGAACTTTTTAGCAGGCTGCGCGATCCAGAACAATCATTCTAAGGACAATCAAAAAGAACAGACAGATGATTCTAAGGATAATCAAAGAGAACAGACAGATGATTCTAAGGACAATCAAAAAGAACAGACAGAGCTGGAAATTTTTGATTCTACAGAAGAAAAAGGCGGGGCTGAAAAAAAAGCAGGTGTGCGAAATAATATTATTGTAGATGTATCATCAAGAAAAATTGTACTCAGCGATCAATATATAACTAGTATGTATAAAAATTTGTACGCGGATAAAGAGGAAATCGGAGATATCGAATCAATAAATCAAATTACAAATGAAATCAATAATTCGGAGATAGCTGAATTATCTATTGATCATCAAAAAGTATTTGAATCGGAATCCTCAAAAGATTTGTTTCAATATCCGATCGTATTGAATACCGCTGACGACAGCTATTTTTTGTCTATTGATTTTTTGGCGCAGGATGAAAATGAATATTTTGTTCAGCTTAGATTTTCTACTGAAACAAAAAACATAATAAATGCAGGCGATTCTATCATTCCAACTGCCGGCGATGGAAAAATATATGTAATTAGCTTGGTGAAATCAAAAGAGCTGTATGATACTATTAAAAAGTTATGGGGAAATCGTGTTTCATTCAGTGACCTTAAAAATCCTAAGAGCATTCAGATTTTTTATAACAGTTCAAGTTATTTTTACTCAGAAGAAAATACGGGAGATAAAATAAAATTTACGTCAGAGGATGCTGGGCAGTTTATACAGGCATTATCGAATGAGGCATTTCCTGTATATGATGACCATTCTTTTGGTATTACGTTTTTAATAAAAAAATCTGATGGTGAAAAAGTTAAATTATATTTTTCTGAAGATGGATGTTCTATGTTCCAACTAGATGGAGTAGTCTATTTATTAAAGGGAGAAAGCATTTCTGCCAAACTGGCGGCAGAATATATAAAAAGATTGGAGACGAAAGCTAATGAAAAAGAAAACTAAAATTTTAGCACTGAGTTTGGCATTAACAGCATTGATCACACAGCCTATAATGGCTGCAGCTGGAAATCATAAAATACAAGCATTAAAATTAAATCCATTTGACAATAAGAAAAATGATGCGATGGTGGTTGCAAATGGCATAAAAAACAATGCGAGCGGTTACACCTACAGCATAACTAATAAAACAACTGGTGTAACTAGTAATGATTTCTATACAAATTCTTCGTATATAAAATATTGGGCCGGTGAAGGAACATATCAGGGAGCATTATGGGGCAAAACCTCAGGGAATGCTAGAATTGACATTAGTTCCCAGAAACCAGTATGGGCTGGAGGAAATTTAGAATTTGTTTTTCTGGCTGTTTGTAATCAATTGAATGGTTCACAAGGAATTAAACCTCGGCAAATATATGCAAAAGCTATGAGAGGAGATAAAGGTGTTCGAGTCATAAGTGGATACCATGATAATGCACCATCTCAAGCTGATGCAGTTATTGCTGAAAAATTTATTGAATATGCTAAAACAGGGGAATCTGTAAAATCAAGTTGGATATTGGCAAATGAATATTATAAAAATGATGATAATGTAGGTGGTTATAATGCAAGAAATTATTGTGTTCTAACACACTCGGGGAATGTGCAGTATTCTAGATTTGAAGGTTTTCCAGGGGGGACATATACTCGTCCGGGATCTAGTAGTACTACAATTTTAAGATTTAGTTCAGCAAATCCAGGTGGTGCTACAGAGCTAAGCAGTTCTGAACTTGCTGAAATAGAAGTACCTAATTATGCATTGAAAGGGACTAAAAGGGATATAAATGTTTCTTCAACAAATGTTATAGAAGGAGGAGAAAATTCTAAAATTTCTGCAGTAATTGATGAGATTGGCGATACACCGATTAGTACTTCTGGAGAATTGCTTGTAGAAACAGGATTAAATTGGCTAGAAAATAATACAACTGGAATTGAACGATCAACGATAGAGAAACAAAATGCTGAAATAACACCAATTGTTATGTCTGAGATTGATGAATATGGAAATGAGAGTCAGGAACAAGTTGTTGCATATGCTGTGAACTATCCAAACAAATTTGATGGAATTAGTATAGAAGGAGAAGGATTTGATGTAATAGTAGATTCTGAAGGAATGATTGCTGCGAATATAAAATGGTCAGATTTTAATAAAGTATCGAATCCAGAACGAAGTTCTCCTGTAACCTATAAACAGGCATTACAAATTTTAGGGTTTGAAAATCAAATGAAAAGGTCAGATGTGAATGCCATGGATGCAACAATATCATTTATGTATGACGAGAATGATGATATTTACTATCCAACTTGGATCTTTCGTGATGAAGACTCATCTTATTTTATTAATTGTTTAACAGGAGACGTTAATTAAGTTTATTACTATTTATAATTAAAAATAATGTATAGATATGAAAGAGGATTGTTGAAGCAATAATATTTAACAATCCTCTAAATATTTAAATTGCAGAATGCAAAGTACTGAATTTATATACATTGTATTTAATTATATTACTTAATTAATTAATAGTCCGATATATAAAAGAGAAGTCATATGAAATCTATTTGATAAGAACATACAGCAAAAATGGATGGTAATCATTAGAAAGGCAAAAATATATATGAGCAGGACTTTAAAAATAGCTGTTTGTGATGATGACAAAACTATATGTTCCGAAATAGAATTAATGTTGGAGCAAATTTCTCAGCAATTAAAAATTCGTGTAGAAATAAGTATCTGGTTTTCTGGTGAAGCAGTTTGTGATTTTATAAAAAAAGGCAGTCAATTAGATATTATTTTTTTAGAGATAGAATTATTAGGGCTGTCTGGTATCGAAATTGGAAAATACATAAGAAATGATCTAAATAATTTAACTATTCAGATTGTATATATATCATCAAACTCAGGTTATGCGTTAAAATTATTTAAAACACAGCCTTATGATTTTCTAATAAAACCTATTAGTTATACAGAATTATTGAATGTTGTAAAGGGTATTTCAAAAATTATAATAGCAAATAATCAAATGTTTGAATATAAATCTGGTCGAAATATATATAAAATTGAATATGAGGAAATTTTATATTTTAAAAGTGATAAACACAAGGTAATTGCTGTAACGAAAGAAAAAGATATTGCATTTTATGGTAAATTAAAAAATATTATGAGTGGTGCTCCTTCTTATTTTTTGCCTATACACAAATCTTATTTTATAAATATTAATTACATTAAAAAATATGCTTTCAATTATGTCGAAATGTATAATCATGATATATTAACAATTAGTAAAGCATATCAAAAAAAAGTAAGAGAGATAATATTTTATTAAATATATATTTGTTATAGATAGACAATTTTTGTATAATTAAAATGCAGCAGTATCATAAAGATAGGTTAAAATAAATTTATAACAAGACAATGCAGGCAGGTAAACATTTAGATCTTACGAAAAGAGGGTAAAATATGTCGGCTAACACAGAAAGCAATGAAATTTTAATCGAAAAATTACAGACAATGATCACAGAATCAAATAATATCATATTTTTTGGCGGGGCAGGAGTATCTACAGAAAGCGGGATTCCTGATTTTCGAAGTGTAGACGGATTATATAACCAGAAATATGATTATCCCCCGGAAACAATACTCAGCCATTCCTTTTACATGAGCAGGACAGAAGAATTTTATCGCTTTTATCATGATAAGATGCTCTGTCTGGATGCACAGCCGAATGCCGCACACCGCAAGCTGGCCGAGCTGGAGCAGGCAGGCAAGCTGAAGGCGGTTATTACGCAGAATATAGACGGGCTCCATCAGATGGCAGGCAGCAGGGAAGTAATGGAGCTGCATGGCAGCGTGCACCGCAATTACTGCAGGAAATGTGCCAAAGAGTTTGATGCACAGTATATGAAGGACCACACAGGAGTTCCGCTCTGTGATGAATGCGGCGGAGATATTAAGCCGGATGTCGTGCTGTATGAAGAAGGCCTGGACGCGCAGACGATGCAGAAATCGATTTCCTATATCGCGCGCGCAGATGTGCTGATTATCGGCGGTACATCTCTGGCTGTCTATCCGGCAGCAGGGCTGATCGATTATTATAATGGAAATAAGCTGGTACTGATCAATAAATCGCCTACGCCGATGGACAGGCGTGCAGACCTGCTGATACAGGGAAGTATCGGGGAAGTATTAGGGCAGATCAAGATTTAGAACAAGAATAGCGGAACAAAAAGAATATTTAGAACAAGAAGATTTATTTTAAACGAATAAAAATTAAGGAAGAATCAGAATGGATATTAATCCAAATGACATGATCAGAATGAAAAAAAAGCATCCGTGCGGCAGTTTGGAATGGCAGGTACTAAGATCCGGGGCGGATTTCCGCCTAAAATGTGCCGGCTGCGGCCGTCAGATTATGCTTTCGAGGAAAGAAGTAGAAAAAAATGTAAAAAAGATTACAAAACCCCTTGCAAATAGCGAATAAACATGCTATCATAAGTATTCGTGATATGACAAATTCCTTGCTTTTTCCAAATGGAAGAGGCCGGAGACCAAAAGGAGGTACAATTCGCATGAACAAGTATGAATTAGCACTCGTTGTGAATGCTAAAATCGAAGATGATGCGAGAGCAGCAGTAGTTGAGAAAGCAAAAGAGTATATTACTCGTGCTGAAGGCACTGTTACCGAAGTGGAAGACTGGGGAAAGAAAAAATTAGCTTATGAAATCCAGAAAATGAGCGATGGTTTCTTTTATTTTATCCAGTTTGATGCACCGGCTACTGCACCGGCTCTGATTGAGCATAAAGTTCGCATTATGGACAATGTTCTTCGATTCTTATGCGTGAAAAAGGACGAGGCATAGTCGATAAAGGAGATCGTAGTATGAATAGAGTAATACTGATAGGACGATTGACGAGAGATCCTGAGATTCGTTATTCTCAGGGCGAACAGTCAACAGCAGTTGCCAGATATACATTAGCAGTAGACAGGCGTTTTTCCAGAAATAACGGCACAGATCAGCAGTCAGCTGATTTTATCGGATGCGTTGCATTTGGACGTGCCGGTGAGTTTGCGGAGAGATATCTGCGCAAAGGAACAAAGATCGCAGTTACTGGACGGATTCAGACCGGCAGTTATACCAACCGGGATGGACAGAAGGTGTATACGGCAGATGTTGTTGTCGAAGATCATGAGTTTGTAGAAAGCAAAAATGCAAATTCTGATAATAATGCCGGTGGATTTGCACCGATAGACAGGCCGTCTCCAAGTGCGGCAGGTGATGGATTTATGAATATTCCAGACGGAATTGATGAAGAGTTACCATTTAATTAATTGATGCCGGCCATTTGCCGGATTTTAGCAGGAGGTAATAGTCATGGCTTTCAATAAAAATGAGAGAGGCGACAACCCGCGCAGAAGAACGATACACAGAAGAAAAAAGGTATGTGTATTCTGTGGTAAGGATAACGTTATTGATTACAAAGATGTCAATAAGTTAAAAAGATATATCTCTGAAAGAGGTAAAATCTTGCCAAGAAGAATTACAGGAAACTGCGCAAAGCACCAGAGGGCTCTCACAGCAGCAATTAAAAGAGCTCGCCATGTAGCATTAATGCCATACGTACAGGATTAATATTCAGCCATCACATGGACACGTGTGATGGCTTTTTGTGTTTTTTAAGTACAAGGGCAGGTGAGTAAAGGATTACTATATGGACCCAATGGAATTGATTGAACTGCTGGAAGGGCATAAAAGCTATATACAGACACATAACTGTCCAGATCCAGATGCAGTAGCCAGTGCTTTTGGGCTTCAGTATTTTTTGAAGCAGCATGGAGTAGACGCAAAAATCTGTTATGACGGTACCGTAGAAGCACTGAGCACTAAGAAAATGTTTGAAGTATTTGGAATCGAGATACTTCAGGCAGATACGATACAGGATATGACGGAAGAAGACTATATTGTTGCAGTAGATTCACAAAAATATAATGCCAATATGACGGATCTGATTGGAGATGAGGTGGGGTGTATAGATCACCATCCGACATTTATCTCATGTATCTATAAATACAAGGATATCCGTCTGGCAGGTGCATGTTCCACATTGATTGCAGATTATTTTTATCGTACACATACGCAGATCAGCCCGGCAGCGGCAGCGGCGCTTGCATATGGGATAAAAATCGATACAAATGATTTCATCCGGGGCGTGACAGATCTGGATATTGATATGTTTGCGTATGTATACAAACAGGCTGATGTGGATAAGATAGAGACGATGTATAATAATGTGATGCAACTGAGTGATTTAAAGGCATATGGAGCAGCTATAGATAATATTCATATTAATGAAGGAGTCGGCTTTGCCTGCCTTCCAATGGACTGCCCGGATGCCCAGATTGCAATTATATCTGATTTTATATTATCACTCGATGTTGTAGATATTTCCATTATATATGCAGTGCGCAGGGATGGGATCAAATTTTCAGTACGCAGCGAACGTAAAGGAATAAATGCAGGAAAGCTGATTGCTGCGGTATTAAAAGAATACGGCAGCGGCGGCGGGCATTATGCAATGGCAGGAGGATTTATACCACGAGAAAATATAGATAAGATGCCGGGGCTTCAGGGGCCGGTGGAAAATGAATTTATGAAGCAAATAAATAGGATGAAAAGAGGAAGCATATGAAAAAATTTATGAAGAAGTTTATTTTATTCGTTCTCATTCTGCTGTTGTTGGGCGTGTACTATTATTTTACGCTGCCGGCGATTAATATCCATTCACAGGGATTCTGGGTAGTGCTGATCGTATTCATACTATCACTGACTATGATTTATGCTCTTGTAAAGGCACGGAAACAGTCAGCTGGAAATATTGTACAGATCAGGCCGTTTGAGCAGGCATTTAAAGATATGAAAGCAGTGAAAATCGGTTTCGGAATTTCGGTGCTGCTGCTTCTTATATTCTGTATCGGGAGTGTCTTATCATCCCCGATTGTCAATGCAGGGAAATACCAGAAGCTTATGCAGGTAGTAGAAAGCGATTTTATAGAAGATATCAAGCAGACAAACTACAATTCGATTCCTCTGCTGGATAAAGATTCTGCTGAGCTTTTGGGAAACCGCAAGATGGGAAGTATGGTAGATATGGTTTCCCAGTTTGAAGTCGGATCAGATTATACACAGATTAATTATCAGGATACGCCCGTGCGAGTCACACCGCTGGTATATGCCAGCGAGATCAAATGGTTTACAAACCAAAAAGAAGGCATACCTGCATATATTCGGATCGACATGGCTACTCAGAATACAGAATGCGTAAAATTAGAACAGACAATCAAATATTCCAAGGCTGAGTATTTTAACCGTAATATATACAGGCATCTGCGTTTCAACTATCCGACATATATATTCGATGACCAGATCTTTTTCGAGATCGATGACGAGGGAACGCCATACTGGGTATGTCCGGTCAAAAAGTTTAACATCGGCTTATTCGGCGGCCAGACAGTCGGTAATGTGGTACTGTGTAATGCAGTAACCGGTGAATGTACGGATTATCCGGTTGAAGATGTGCCGAACTGGATTGACAAGGTTTATTCTGCAGAGCTTTTGACACAGCTGTATAATTACTACGGAATATACAAGCATGGATTTTTTAACAGCGTGCTGGGACAAAAAGACTGCTTAAAAGCGACAAACGGCTACAATTATATAGCAATGGACGATGATGTATGGGTGTATACAGGCGTAACATCCGTCAGCGGAGACCAGTCCAATGTCGGCTTCGTACTGATGAACCAGCGTACCATGGAAACAAAATACTATAAAGTAGAAGGCGCTATAGAAGATTCTGCCATGTCTTCCGCAGAAGGCCAGGTACAGAACCTGGGCTACCGGGCAACCTTCCCTCTCCTGCTGAATATATCCGATGAACCGACCTATTTTATGGCATTGAAGGATGGAGCGGGACTCGTAAAAAAATACGCCATGGTAAATGTACAGAAATACCAGTGGGTTGCAATCGGTGATACGGTAGGCGAATGTGAAAAAGCATATGTGCAGCTGCTTGCTACAAATGGAATCTCAAATAAAGGCGATAACAGCCTGTATGAGGAGATCACAGGTACAATTGACGTCATATCACAGGTTGTAATAGAAGGAAATACGCATTATTATATTACTTTGAAAAATTCAGAAGCAATCTTTGACATAAATGTTTCTGATGCGAATCTGATCGATATTATCCGGTACAAAGCCGGCGATCTGATTAAGCTGTCGTACACTGCCTCAGAACAGGGGCTGAATGTAGTATCAAAGCTTGAATAAGATAGAAACCTTACTGATTTTATGTACATTTGAAAAATCAGTAAGGTTTTTCAAGTTGCAGTAAAACTTCAAATATAATTGTTACAGATTTATAACGAATAGTTATCAAAACTCTTTCATTAAACATCCAATCATGGTATAATGGATTCTATATTTGTGGAAAGGGATAAGTCAGCGGAAAATGAAAAAAAATATTAAGTTTAAAGGACGTCTGAGAAACTATTTGTTAAGTCCGATGCTGCTTACCATACTGCTGATATTGATGAATGTTCCAATTTATATATATCAGCTGAGAGCCGGACTGATGGTATCCGCTTTTGTGGTAATTTACTTTGTAGTAGTATTTACAATCTACCACAAAAACAAGGCATTGTTCGTAAACGAACTGATCAATTTTGCTACGCAGTACGGTACAGTCCAAAAAAAGCTGCTGAACGAATTCGATCTTGCTTATGCGCTGATCGATTATACTGGAAAGATCCTCTGGGTAAATGAGAAATTTACGGAACTGACTGGAAAAAACAAAGACTATCATAAGTCTATTACATCTATTTTTTCTCATATTACAAAAGAGATCATTCAAAAAAACAAGCTTGAGACACAGCTTCATATTACTTATGGCGAGCATGATTTTCGGGCGCAGTTGAAAAGAATCGAGTTTTCCAGCGTTACGCCGGAAAATGACCTTATATCGATTGAAGGCGACGAACAATATATGACAGCCCTTTATCTGTATGATGAGACACAGCTGAATCGGTATATCCGTGAAAATGATGATCAAAAAATGGTCGCGGCTTTAGTATATATCGATAATTACGAAGAGACGATGAACAGTATCGAAGATGTCAAGCAGTCTCTTCTGACAGCCCTGATTGACCGTAAGGTAAACAAATATTTTTCGGTTATGGACGGAATCGTGCGCAAGATCGAGAAGGATAAGTATTTTGTCATCTTCCGTAATTATTATCTGTCCAAAATGGAAGAGGATAAATTCAGCCTGATCGAAGAAGTAAAGACGGTCAAGGTAGGAAATAAAATGGCTGTTACGCTGAGTATCGGTGTCGGAAATACAGGTGCTACTTATAACCAGAATTATGAATATGCACGCATGGCAATTGGACTGGCACTTGGACGGGGCGGTGATCAGGTCGTTGTAAAAGAGGGAGAACAGATTACTTATTTTGGCGGCAGATCAAAGCAGGTAGATAAAAATACCCGTGTCAAGGCACGTGTCAAGGCACATGCGCTGCGTGAGATTTTAGAGAGCCGCAGCCAGGTCATTGTTATGGGCCACCACATAGCAGACGTAGATTCTTTTGGAGCAGCAATCGGCGTATACTGCGCAGGCCGTATTTTGGAAAAGAAAGTACAGATCGTATTAAACGAGGTGACGACTTCCCTGAGGCCGCTGAAGGAATGCTTTACAGTCGAAAATGGGTATGCACCGGATCTGTTTATTGACAGCGAGACGGCGATCGAGCTTACGAATGTAAATACGCTGGTTATGGTAGTGGATACTAACCGTCCGAACTATACGGATTGTCCAGAGATACTTAAAAAGACAAAAAATATTGTCGTTTTTGACCACCACAGACAGGGCAGTGAAGTCGTTGAAAATCCTATCCTGTCTTATATAGAACCTTATGCCTCATCGACCTGTGAGATGATTGCAGAAGTATTACAGTATTTTGCGGAAAATATCACGCTGTCTGCCTGTGAAGCAGATGCAATATATGCAGGTATTCTAATAGATACGAATAACTTTATGCAGAAAACAGGGGTACGTACCTTTGAAGCAGCAGCTTATTTACGGCGGTGCGGTGCAGAAGTAACAAGAGTCCGCAAAATGCTGCGCAACGATATGGCGGATTATAAGGCTAGGGCAGAGGTTATGCGTGATGCAGAAGTGTACCGTGGCGCATTTGCCATATCAGCATGTCCGGCAGATAAAGTGGAAAGCCCGACCGTTGTATGTGCACAGTCTGCGAACGAATTGTTAAATATTATCGGGATCAAGGCTTCATTTGTGCTGACCGATTATCAGAATAAAATCTTTATCAGCTCACGTTCCATAGATGAGATCAATGTTCAGCTGATCATGGAACGCTTAGGCGGCGGCGGACATGCAAATATAGCCGGGGCGCAGCTGACAGACTGCAATTTAGAGGTAGCAAAACAAAGAATCCGTGATATATTAGACGGAATGATAGAAAAAGGAGAGATAGAAAAATGAAAGTAATTTTATTAGAAGATGTAAAATCAGTCGGAAAAAAGAATGAAATAGTAAATGTAAGCGATTCTTACGGACGTAATATGATTATTAAGAAAAAACTTGGCGTGGAAGCAACTACACAGGCGCTCAATGACTTAAAATTAAGAAATAAGCGTGCAGAAAAAGTAGCAGCAGAAAATCTGGCAGCAGCAGAGCAGCTGGCAGAAGATTTGAAAGAAAAGGAAGTAGAGGTCAAAATTAAAGCCGGTGAAGGCGGGCGTACATTTGGCTCGGTTTCAACAAAAGAAATTTCTGAAGCAGTCAGACAGCAGCTGGATTTAGAGCTTGATAAAAAGAAAATGCAGCTGACAGAGCCGATTAAGGCACTCGGATATTACCAGGTTCCTGTAAAACTGCATCCACAGGTAACTGCTGAGCTAAAAGTACATGTCGTTGAAGGATAGCATTTATGGAAGAAGCGATTATAAAAAGAACCATGCCCAACAGCCTGGAAGCAGAACAGTCAGTGATCGGGTCAATGATGATGGACCGTGCAGCAGTGATTGCCGCTTCGGAAACGCTGCTGGCAGAGGATTTTTATCATAATCAGTACGCGGTCATATTTGATTCGATCGTGGAGCTGTTTAATCATAATGAGCCGGTAGACTTTATTACGCTTCAAGATAAGCTGAAAGAAAAAGATGTGCCGCCTGAGATCAGCAGCCTGGAATATATCAACAGTCTTGTAGCAGCAGTGCCTACTTCAGCAAATATCCGGTATTATGCGAATATTGTAAAAGAAAAGGCTATGCTGCGCAGGCTGATTAAGATTACAGAAAATATTCAGAACCAATGCTATGCCGGCAGTGACGAGCTGGAGACGATTTTTGCCGAAACAGAAAAAAGTATTTTCCAGCTCCTTCAGAGCCAGAGCAGCGGTGATTATGTACCGATAAAGCAGATTGTAATCAATGCGCTGGACCGTATTGAACAGGCCTCAAAGATACAGGGAAATGTAACGGGCATTGCCACAGGGTTTATAGACCTCGACTACCGGATGTCAGGGCTTCAGCCGTCCGATTTGATTCTGGTAGCTGCCCGTCCTTCTATGGGAAAGACAGCATTTGTACTTAATATTGCGCAGTACACCGCATTCCACAGTAACTTAGCGACTGCGATCTTTAGTCTGGAAATGTCAAAGGAACAGCTGGTAAACCGTCTGTTTTCGCTGGAATCCAGAGTAGATGCACAGACGCTGCGCAACGGCAATCTGTCAGACAGCGACTGGGAAAAGCTGATCGAAGGTGCCGGGACAATCGGACGCTCAAATCTGGTGATCGACGATACGCCGGGCATATCGATTACTGAGCTCCGCTCAAAGTGCAGGAAATACAAACTGGAACTGGATATCAAACTGATTATTATCGATTATCTGCAGCTGATGTCAGGTTCCGGCAAAATAGATTCCAGACAGCAGGAAATATCTGAAATATCCCGTGCGCTCAAGGCGCTGGCAAGAGAGCTGCATGTGCCGGTCATTGCACTGTCGCAGTTAAGCCGTGCGGTTGAGCAGCGTCCAGACCACCGTCCTATGCTTTCAGACCTGCGTGAATCCGGTGCGATTGAGCAGGATGCCGATGTCGTTATGTTTCTATATCGTGATGATTATTACAACAAAGATACAGAAAAGCGCAACATTGCAGAGGTGATCATAGCCAAGCAGCGAAACGGCCCGATCGGAACGATTGAGCTTGTATGGCTGCCGCAGTATACCAAATTTGCCAATATGCAGAAAGATTAGAATTTTGAATGAATATATATTATACTCTAGCATACTCAGATCATGTAAAAAAGTTATCTGCATGGTTTTCATAAAAAAGTGAATATTTCATGAGAATCGACAAAATAAAAACAGATCTGCTTCTAAAAAGAGGCGGATCTGTTTTTTTCTGTCATTTTTTCCCGATGAAATCAAATTGTGCAGGGACTGGCAGTCAGCTATACTATCTGATAGAAGAAGTTATATTTATTTATATTGCTTCGATCCCGCTGACATTAGAAAAAGGAGGTTTTCTAAGTGGAAAAGGTACGTTATATGATTTCCGATGCAGCTAACACCGTGCAGGTTGAATCACATGTTCTGCGGTACTGGGAAGATGAATTGGACTTAACGGTTCCAAGGAACGAACTAGGCCACCGCTACTATACACAAGAAAATATACAGGAGTTTTTACGGATAAAAGAATTAAAGGAACGCGGATATCAGCTCAAGGCAATTCGGATGATCCTGCAGGATGAAAAAGAACGTAAGGATGAAAATAAAATGGAACCGGCAATCCGAATTGAAAAAGTGGATGGCGTAGAAATTGGTGAGGAGGGGTTAAGAAGAGAAATGGCAAAAAATGAAGTAATCCATGTAACACAGAAAGTGAATCAGTTAGATGAAGACGCCCAGCGTGAGAAACGAATGGAGCAGTTCCAGTCTATGATGACTGAGATCGTACGAAAAGCGATCTATGAAAATAATTCTGAGCTGGGACAGGAAGTAGGCATGCAGGTAGGCGAGCAGGTCATCAAAGAGATGAATTACCTGATGCGTACACAGGAAGAACAGGAAGACGAACGGTTCCGCAAGCTGGACGAAGCGATCCGCAGCCTGGGTAAAAATGGCAGGCGCGCAAAAAAAGAGCGGCTGAGCCGTAAGGAACGCAAAATGTTAAAGAGAAAGAATGAACTGGCACCGGATCTGACGATCTAGCGGTACATAATTTATCAGACAAAAACAATAGAAAGCACACTGCGTGAACTTTCTATTGTCATGAATAAAACCGCCGGGAAAACCGGCGGTTTTTGATGTAAAATCATTAACCTTCTTCAATAGCTCCTGTAGGACATGCACCTGCGCATGATCCGCAGCTTACACAGCTGTCAGCATTGATTTCGTATTTTCCATCTCCTGCAGCGATAGCTCCTACTGGACATTCACTTTCGCATGTTCCACAGTTTACACAAGCATCTGTAATTTGGTATGCCATAATCTTAATCCTCCTTAAAAAATTAATAGATACGAATATGACGCAGTTTTTTCTAATTCCTCATACACTAAATCAATATAGACCATACATAAGGAGCGGTGTGCCTGTACAAATTTTTAAAAGCTTAGTATATGAGGAATCAGAAAAAACTGCACTCATCCGTTGTTTCTATTCTAATACAAAACTTGATATTATACAAGTGGGAAAATGATTCAGTTTTTGGGATTATCTGTATTATTTTTGATACATAGTACTTACCAGTATTTGACATAAAAAGCCTGCTATAGTATATTTATAGAGAAAACGGGCAGATTATAACAAAGCCGGAGAATCTATGAATACAACAAAAAACAGAGAAAAGGAGAAAAGAAACATGGCACAGCAAGTAACAAAATCAACGATGATAGGGGAACTGCTTCAGATCAATGAAAATATCGCACCGTTATTATTAAATATCGGCATGCACTGCTTAGGATGTCCTTCTTCACAGATGGAATCCATTGAAGAAGCAGCCATGGTGCACGGCATACAGCCGGATGATCTCGTAGCACAGATCAATGATTTTTTGGCAAAAAATGAATAAAATAATAGGAAATGAACAGCGGCAGGTTATAGAAAAGCCGGATACGAAAAAAGCTTTCGTATCCGGTATTTTTTAAATGGCTGCAAACTGCTGGATTGCCCTGCTGTGAATCAAACAGTCAAAATGCTCTTGAAAGTATGCCTCTATCGACTTAGAAAAGTTGAGCTGCGTGGAATATTCCGAGAGAATATTGCACACTTTATTAAATTCCTCTGGTGTATGGGTGCTTTTATGGACTACTAGATAAAATAAATGGGCCTGAGAGTCCCTAAACAGCGTATTATCCCCGTGGTAATATCCATTTAACACACTGGAAATCTTGGTCATAATATCCAGATTCTGAATCAGAAACAGCTTTGTCAGATCAACAGGAACTTCTAATGCAGGAGAGTTTTGGATTGTCTCTTTTGTTTCATGCCTGACAGCCTGATCTAATGGGATAAATTCGTTTGAACCGGATTTTTTCTTTTTAGAAGTCTCAGCGTTCTTTTTAGATTCCTGCTGGATTTTCTGGAACAGGTCTAAAATATCATTTGCACTGGCAGCTTCGTAAGGTTCTCCCTGATCCAGGGCATAGCCGGAAAAAGAATCATCATAGTCAGCATCAGAAAATTTGGAAAAACGTGTATCTAATTCTTCCGGGTATTCTACTTTCGTAATCAGTAAGATGATTGTATCTGAAGATACAGGAATTGCTTCAATCATCAAAGGAATATCGTCTGCCTCAAACCCGAACTCATAGGATGCCTGCTGCATCATGTCACGAAAAAGATTTTTGGCTTTTTCTGTGCCGTATGCGAGTTCACTGATTTTTAAGTGGCGGTCTGCCAGATCATCTTTCGTCAGCGTACATCGAATCTGGGTATCACTTACTTTCTCGATTTTCATTGAATCACTCCCTTAATTAATGTCTTATGGTATATAGTATTATTTTAAGATTGTAAATGTCAGCTTGAAGTAATCAAAGTATATAAAAAATAGATATGGTAGTCAAGCGCATAAAGCACATATTTTTTAAAATTTTTATAAAAAGTTGTGAAAAATATAAAAAAGTACTTGCAAAATACATAGTACCTGTGTTATAACAGTTTCAAGAGATGCTTACGCCCTTAGTCAGAAAGGAGTAAAAGCATTATTAATTCAAATCTGTTCGACAAGTACCGCATTGTTTCCAGCCTCGGCAGTGGAAACAACAGCCGGGTATTTTTGGCCGAACATAAGAAGCTCAAGGCATATCGAGCGATTAAATGCGTAGATAAGACAGCGCATGACAATCAGCCTCAGCTTCTTCTGGAAGCAGATATTCTAAAAAATCTGAAACATCCCGGTATCCCCACTATTTACGATGTAGAAGAAGATGATAAGTCATATTATATCATAGAGGAATATATCCAGGGACAGTCTTTAGAAGCATTTGTGCTTCATCAAGATTGTATTTCCATTGATACGGTAATCTATATGGCACTGCAGATCTGCGATGTTGTAAAGTACCTGCATGATCAGAAACCACAGCCGGTTATTTATCAGGATATGAAGCCTGAACACATTATATTATGTGGAAAACGTATTGTTTTAATCGATTTTGGCATCTCATCTTATATTACCACGCATGGAAATACTTTCCAAAAATTTGGGACGCACGGCTATGCACCTCCGGAAAAATATCAGGGAGTTTCCTGTGATGTCAGGGCAGATATATTTGGCATCGGAAAAGTACTGGAGTTTATGGCAGAAAAAATGCCGGCAGAAGAATCCCGATTTCTTAAACCGTTGATCTGGAAAGCAGCTGCTTATGCCAGAGAAGACCGCTATCCGTCAGTGGAGGCATTGGCAGCACAGTTAGATCAGCTGGCAGAGCACGGTTATCAGAATTTTCAGCAGAAACAAAACAAGCATCTCTTAACAGAATTAGCAGTAGCAGGAACACACAGGCGGGTTGGAGTGACCCATTTTGCGATCGCGCTTACCTGTTTTTACAATCAGTATCAAAGCTCCTGTATTTATCAGGAATGCCATCAGTCAGAAAGCATACGGCTGCTTGCAGCAGAAGAAGGCGTATGCATGAGAGAGGACGGAATGGTTGTTTATGAAAAGTTCCGGGGAATGCCATATTATGGTGACGGGATTGAACAGCGGGCCGCAGCAGGAGAGATATATGTGCAGGACTATGGAATACATCTGCATGAGCTGTTAGAAGAGGACAAGCAGCTGATTATTATATTCGGGAGCAGGCCGTGGGAATGTGAGCAGACAAAACGCGTTCTGGAAAGAGTCTGCCTGCGGGAAAAGCTGTCTTTAGTATGCAATTATGGAGATACGGCGCAGGCACGGAAGATGGCCCGCCGATATCATCACCGCGTATACTGTTTTCCACTGGATACAGACCCGTTTCGCATGACTAGGGAGAAACGAAAATTATTCCAGAAAATGCTGCTGCACGAAAAGTGGTAAAAAGTAAGCCGTATGGCTGCTTTTACGAAAGAGGGTGATAAAAATCTATGGATGGATTTTCAATGCGGAGGATGAAAGAAAAAATCAGTATAGGGATTATAGGAATCGGCATGGGATGCGGTGTCACGCACTTGACAATTGCGCTGGCAAATTACCTGCAGTCCGGCACGGGAAAGCAGACGGCAGTAATAGAATTGTCAGGCCGGCATGAGTTAAAAGATATGATCCAAAAGGAGGGGAATCATAAGCAGGAGCTGTTGGGTGTTCATTATTTTACGGATGTCAGCATAGGAAAGATTGCGGAAATAATAAACAGCCGGTATGAGGCGTTTGTACTGGATTTAGGCGGTGACTATGACGCAGCCAGAGAAGAATTTCTAAGATGCGACCATAAAATTGTAATAGGGAGCGTCTGTCCATGGAAAATTACTGCATATGAGCATTTCCTAAAAAATATTAAAGCATCAGAAAACTATGAAAGATGGGAATTTCTGGTTTTTATACCGAACCTGATGGACAAGAAAAGCATACAAAAGAGACTGGGAATGCGCATGCTCAGCATACCTTGGATTGAAAATCCGTTTTACCTAAAAAAAGAAGATCTGATATTTTTGCAGAAAATCATATAGGAGGGGTGCATGATATTTTAATATATCGGAAGAAAATAATGCTGCTGTATGGAATAACAGGGGCATGCATAGTGGGAATACCGCTTACTTTCCTATTATTATTCCAATGCTGGCGTAATGCAGGCTTAAAACAGCAGATAAACAGTTACAAAGAACTGGAGAAGGAAAATTTATATATGACCGTCTGGGTTTTGAAAGAAGATATTGCTGCGGGAGATAAGATCACCAGATCCGATCTGGAAAAAGAAGAGAAGTGGATTCCCAAGACATGCGATATCAGACAGATGGCAGATATAAAGCGAATTGCAGGCCGTAAAACAAAGACAGCGTTGAAAAAAGGGACAATCATGCAGGCAGATCTTTTGTACGATAAATAGAATCTGTTATATGCAGTACAAATTGATATTTAAAATGACAGTATGGATGAAAAATACTGCGGCTGGTGCAGGTATGGGGATACATCTGCAGCAGTAAATATTAGATCTGTAATGCTCTTTGATATTTTACAATGTTATTGTTTTATGTATACTAATCATCAGATACATTTCGATATAATCTGGTAAAGATAAGAAAAGGAGTCTGTCATATCACGAAACAGCCAGCCTTAGAATTGTATTTTACAAATGATTATATTTACCAGAGATAGGGGAAGGAGAATGGACAAAGAACAGCTTTTTATCGAATTAGAGAATATACAGGACAGGGGAATTATGATCTATATCGAAGGTGTAAAAAGTACACCCAAGACCGTTTCTGATCTTGTATGCGTACAGGAAGAAAGCTCTTATATGAGAGACTATGTGTACAGAGAGGGGGTGCTGGCAGAGCTGCATTTTGACAAAGTGCAGAATAAATAGAATTTTATTATATATGCTGTTAAAACTATGTACTACATAATACGGACTGTCGTACTAAGAAAAGTATATACAAGACATAGAAAAATCTGACTTAAATCTGATTTGGAATGAATACTATATCCTGTATGTGAAGCTTTGCTGCGGCAGACCCATAGAAAAGGATACCTCAATGCCTGCTAAATAGTTTAAAACAGCAGACACATTTAAATAAGGAAGAATAAGAACGACAGATAAAATTGATATCTGCAGATCTGACAGCAGATATGGATTAAATATCAGTTATAAACCGGCAGGCAGAAAAAGGATATGGGGATATCGGTTTCTGCCTGCCTTTATAGTGGCAACTAATATGATGATGATTGATCTTCAATTAGGCTTTTGGGAATAACTCCAAAAGCCTGCTATACTTTAGCCAGGA
>CAJUHV010000072.1 GCA_910586445.1 uncultured Eubacterium sp. | reverse complement strand
TTAATATCCGCTCGATCTGGCCCTGTCCGATAATCGAATAGCCTTCCTTGCCGATACCGGTATCGTAAAACAGCTCATATACATCCTTTAAGCGGCAGGTACTGCCATTTAACAGATATTCACTTTCTCCGGAGCGGTATACGCGCCTTGCAATCGTTACTTCTTCATAATCTACCGGCAGCATATGGTCGGTATTGTCCAGTGTAATTGCCACATAGGCGTAGCTTACCGGCCTGCGGTTTTCGGTTCCCGCAAAAATCACGTCCTGCATGCTCGCGCCGCGCAGCTGCCTGGCACTCTGCTCCCCTAATACCCACCGGACCGCATCCGCTACATTGCTCTTGCCGCTGCCATTCGGCCCCACAATGCCCGTAATACCATTGTGAAAATCAAATACGATTTTATTTGCGAAGGATTTAAAACCATGCACTTCTATACTTTTTAAATACATTATTTCCTCCGCTTATTTTTCCTTCAGCTTTACCAGGGCATTGTATGCCGCCTCTTGCTCTGCTGCTTTTTTTGTATGCCCTTCACCGAGGCCCACTACACTGCCGTCGATGGACAGCTCGACCTGAAACAGCTTATTATGGTCCGGCCCGCTTTCTTTTGCCAGTCTATAATGAATCGCACCCAGGCCCTGGCCCTGCACCATCTCCTGCAGGATAGTCTTGCTATCATAAAAGAGCTGCTTATTGGCGATGTCTGTCAATATATATTTCATAACAAACTCTTTTGCACTAGCAAAACCACCATCCAGATATATAGCACCGATGAGCGCTTCCAGCGCATCCGACAAGATAGAATGCCTCTGCCTGCCCCCGGTCTGCTGCTCTCCCCTGCCAAGCAGCAGGTAGCTGCCAAGGTCAAGCTCTTTGGTACAGGCTGCCAGCGTCTGCTCACAGACAAGGCTTGCGCGCATTTTAGTCAGTTCTCCTTCCGGCAGGTCTGGAAAATGATGATACAAAAACTCACTGGCTATGATTTCCAGCACCGCATCCCCCAAAAATTCCAGCCGCTCATTATCTGAATGCTTTCTCATCCGCCTTTCATTTGCATATGAGCTGTGTGTCAGTGCCTGTACTAAAAGTCCTGAATGAATAAACTCATACCCGATTACCTGTTGAAACTCCAGCTGTTTTCTCATACTGCCTCACTTTCTGAAACAATAGAACGCACGCTGCGCGGACTTTCTATTGTCATGAATTTGTAAGGGGTGCTTTAAAACAATAACCGTCTCAAAAGCACCCTCTTTCCACTAATTTAATGCATTTTTAATCTGCTCTACGGCATCGCCAACGGTCGCAATCTTTTCAGCTTCTTCGTTGGCAATCTCAATATCAAACTCCTCTTCAATCCCCATGATAATCTGGAACACATCCAGAGAATCAGCGCCGAGGTCATCTACAAAAGTCGTGTCCATAGTGATTTCTTCCTCATCTACATTTAGTACTTCTGCGATGATTTTTTTGATTTTCTCGAATTCCATGACGATTCTTCCTCCTTTATCATTTTGCTCTATTTCATTTCCATTATTCTGCGGATGTGCCGGCCGAAAGCTGGCGGCTTATTTTTTCATTGATATTTTGTCTTGAAAAATTCACACACTGAATAACAGAATGCTTTACCTCAACAGCTTTCGAGCTGCCGTGCGTCTTTACGACCAGTCCCTTCAGCCCAAGCATAGGCGCACCGCCGTACTGTGAAGCGTCAAAATTTGTAAGCGTCTTTTTTAAGGCCGGCTTAATCAATACAGCGCCCAGCTTTGAGCGGAAAGACCCCAGAAGCGTCTTTTTTACTTCACGCATGAGCATGGAGCATGTCCCTTCAAACAGCTTTAAAATCACATTGCCTACAAATGCCTCGCATACGATGACATCTGCCCTGCCATACGGAATATCCCTTGCCTCGATGCTGCCGGTAAAATTCAGCTCCGGACAAGCCCTGAGCAGTGGAATTGTCTCTTTGACAAGCGCATTTCCCTTTTCATCTTCTGCACCGATATTTACGATTGCTACACGCGGCTTTTCAATGCCGACTACGTGCTTCATATATATAGAACCCATTTTTGCATACTGCACCAGCCAGGAAGCCCTCGCATCTACATTTGCCCCGCAGTCAATCAGCAGGGATACTCCGGTGCTGGTCGGAATCAAAGGCGCAAGCGGCGGCCTGCTTACCCCGCCCAGCCTGCCTACAATCAGCTGTCCGCCTGCCAGGACGGCTCCGGTGCTGCCTGCTGATACAAATGCATCTGCCTCACCGTTTTTTAACATTTTAAGCCCTACGACAATCGACGAATCTTTTTTGTGCTTAATTGCCGCAACCGGAGGCTCTGACATCTCGATGACTTCTTCGGCAAATACGGTCTCCACCCGCCCTGCCTCGTACGCATATTTTTTCAGCTCTGCCTCCAGCGGCTTCTTCCTGCCTACAAAAACAATCGTCAGATTTTTCTGTGTTTCTAAAGCCTGCAGCGCACCTTTTACAATTTCTCCCGGGGCATTGTCCCCGCCCATGGCATCGACAACCACCCTGACATTTTTACTCATGAGTTCCTCCTATATTGATCATACACTACTGCCTGCATTCCAACTGCTAAAGCATTTTAAACATATGCTCTGGTTATGGAAATCATTTACAATATACTATATGTGATTCTATAAATCAATATAAAAATTATCTATAAAATAATTAAAAATAGTGTGTTCATATTTTGCCTAATATGGTAGAATATTCTTTAACGCAATACTTCAATTACAATTAAGGAGAATTAGCAATGAAACGGTTTCACAATTTAAAACAAAAAATCATTTTCTATGTCATGTCTGTAGCCATACTTCTAGCTGTATTGATTACTGTGATCATGTCAATTGGAAATATAAGCTCTACAAACGCGACATTGCTGGACAACATGCAGACGACTGCCCGGATTGCCTCCCAAAGCATAAGCTCAAACCTGCACCTGCTTACGGAGCGCATGTACAACCTCTCAAAAGAACCCATCCTGCGTGACGATTCTTCCACAGCTGAGCAGAGACAGAAATGTCTGGATGATACCAAAAATGAAATTGAGTTTGTATGGCTGTCCGCTTATGACCTCTCCGGCAGAAAAATATATGGAGATGCTCATGCACCTGAGGACATTTCCTCCCAGACATATTACACTTATTTAAACCAGACAAACAATCTGGTAATCGGAGATCCTTACGATTCTGACGGAATCCTCCAGCTGTGTGTCGGCATCCCGGTAAGCAGCGGCGAAGAAGTCACCGGATTCCTTGTCGGCAGCTACAAATACGATGTGTTAAATGATGTGCTCAGCATGCTGATTGTCGGCAGCACTGGAAGCGCCTGCATCATAAATGAAGAAGGCCTGATCATCGGCGACCGTAATACAGAAAATATCAGAAACAAAAAAAGCATCTATGATATTGCGTCGTCTAAAAATTCACAGGAAACATACGATGATATTTTAGAATATCAGACAGGCTCCGATATATTGAACATAAACGGCCAAAGGAGCTATATCGGATATGCACCGATACCGGGGACAAACTGGTCTCTTATGATCCATGCCCCGCAGATGGAGTTTATGGATACCGTAACAAAGGCATTTCTACTGATGCTGGCATGCGCTGTCCTGCTGCTGCTTATTGTGGCTGTTATTATTACTTCTGTCTCACAGAAGATCTCAACTTCCCTGTCTTTTGCAACTGACCGCTTACAGAAGCTGGCGGACGGCAACCTGACCGACGAAGTGATCTTATCCAAAAGCAACGATGAGACAGCCATACTTACCGACGCACTGGCAAAGACGATCGCCAGCCTGAATACATATATCTACAATATCCAGACCTGCCTGAATGCGCTTGCAGGCGGAGACTATACCGTAGAAATACCAGACAGCTTTAACGGTGATTTTGTATCTATACGGGAATCCCTTGTGCATATCGCTGATTCCTTAAACAAAACTATGCTCCGCATGAACCAGTCTTCAGACGAGGTAAATAAAAATTCTATGGAGGTTTCCGACTTTGCAAAGCAGCTGCAGGACGGCTCCATGCACCAGGCCGAGCTGCTGGACCAGCTCGATGAAAGCATGGCTTTGATTACCTCTTCGATTGAAAAAAACAAGGAAAATGTACAGCAGATCGAGCAGTGTGCCGAAAATGCTACAGAAAAGACTTCCCTTGGCGACAGCAATATGCGAAACATGCTGGAAATGATGGCAGAAATCAGCTCTTCCGTAGAAGAAATATCAAAAATCAGCAAGCTGATCAGCGATATCTCCTTCCAGACCAACCTGCTCTCCCTAAACGCCTCCATAGAGGCCGCCAGGGCCGGAGAAGCAGGAAAAGGATTTGCGGTCGTTGCAGCCCAGATCGGCCAGCTGTCTGGAAAAACTACAGAATCTGTACAGCAGACAGATGATATTATCAGCCGTTCCATCGAAGTGATCCAAAAAGGACTGAAAACTGCCGATAATACGGCTGCCGCGTTCCGTGAGATTCAAAATGTAACGGAACAGTACCGTGAGATTTCCGAAAAACTGGCAGGCACCGTAGAAGAACAGACCTCTGCCGTAACCAGTGTAACGGCGCAGCTGGCCTCCGTGCAAAACATCGCAGACGGAAACCGCTCGCTGGCAGAGGAGACAAACGAAATGGCAGCTTCTTCTCTCGCGCAGTCCGAAAGCCTGCATGAATATGTATCCAAAGTGAAGCTGAAACAGACTGCCCTTTAAAAAAAGCGGCTGCATAAATCATCAATAGGAGGTATATATGAACACCAAAAATAAATGGATCTGCTTATTTTTATGTACTGCATTTTTATGTACGGGGCTGTTAAGCGGCTGTAACTCAGGCTATTTAAAAGACGGTTTTTATACCGCAGAGATGTCCGAATATTCACATGGCTGGAAAGAATATCTGTGCATTATGGTAAAAGATGATAAGATCGTCTATGCTGAGTTTAATGCCAAAGACCCAAGCGGCTATATCAAGGCATGGGACAATGCCTACATGTATAATATGGCTTCGGTTCAAAGCACTTATCCAAATGATTATACGAGAAAATATGTCGCCCAACTGATCGAGGCCCAGGGATCAGACGGCATAGATACCGTCAGCGGCGCAACCCACTCCGGTTCAAATTTTCTAAGGCTGATTGACGCTGTAATACAACAGGCGGCTGCGGGAAATGCGGATGTAATTACGGTAGAAAGCCAGGAAGAATAAACCCAGAGCCAGACCTTTCATCAATAAAAGCCGGTAAAAAACAGCAGTATAAAGCATAGAAACCTCTTATGCGATATACTGCTGCTTTTTTGTATATTTTACAGACCCTCGTATCAGCCGTCAAATTCAAACACTTCATTTTCCTTTGTAATATCCACAATCCTGCTTAAAAAATAATCATTATCCGTACGCTTCTTATAAGCCTGAATCATAGAATAATCCTGCCACATATGCATTGGAAATACATGATCTGCCTCGATATGCTGCATAAAATAACCAAATCCTTTATACGCATCGCTCTCCTGCCTTGGGTCCAGCGGCACAAATGCAAGCCGGAAATGCTCGTTTTCAATCCGGCGCATCTCACGCTTAAAGTCCCGTGCCATCCGCCCGTTTACCAGATCACCGACACCTTCCCAGTGCCACCAGTTCAAATCTCCCGCATGGTAGATCCCGATATCCTCTGCCTTAACGCAGAACGCGACTCCCGCATCTGTAGAGGCCAGCGTATGGACATCAATATTATGGATCTCATACCGTTTTCCGGCAGCAGCATACGTAATCTTGTCCATAATCTCTTCCTGATAGCCGTGCCTTGCCAGATAATTACGGCTCATCTTACAGTCTTTGGAAAATACGAAATGGATATTTGGATACTGCGCTGCAAGCTTTAGATTGTCCAGATCAAAATGATCCTGGTGCTTATGGCTGGCAAATACATAAAAATCCTTTTCCTTATCCAGCGGGGGAATCGTTCCCGTAAAATGAAAACCGTTGATACGGTCTCCTGCAAAATAATCAAACAGCAGGATTGTGTGCGCAAGCTCTACTAAAAAGCTGCTGTGGTGCAAAAATGTAACCTTCATGCCGCTCCTTCCACCTATTTATTTCATCCGTGTTATAATCTCATTGGCCTTTGCATAAATCTCATCCGGTTCGAATCCAATATCGAACCTGCCGTCTTCGTACAGAATACGCCCGTTTACCATTGTAATCCTGACATTCTGCTTACAGCCGCTGTATACTATATTTTTTACAATATTATTTTCCGGCTGCATATTCGGCTGGTGTAAGTCCAGCAGAATAAGATCCGCCTTCTGTCCCGGCTCCAGCCTGCTGCACAGATCCAGTCCCATTGCCTGTGCCCCGCCTGTTGTAGCCATATAAAGCACTTCCTCTGCCGCTACCGCGGCGGCATCCATCTCACGGATCTTTGCAAGACAGGCCGTCAGATATGTCTCGCGGAACATGTCCAGACAATTATTTGAGGCAGGCCCGTCCGTGCCGATAGCTACATTAATACCACGTTCCACAAACGCCTTGACCGGCGCAATGCCGCTAGCAAGCTTTAAATTGGATGCCGGATTCGTGACGACAGACAGTCCGCGGCGTGCAAACAGCTCCATGTCTGCTTCATCCAGCCATATGCAGTGATAGCCTCCTCCGCCGTATTCATACATGCCCAGCTCCTCGGTCAGCGCAGTCGGCGTCCTGCCCCATCTGTGAATGCATTCTTCCACCTCGCGCTTTGTCTCTGCATTATGCATATAAAACGGCAGGTGCAGCTTCTGCGCAAGCCTTGCAGCGCCTTCCATCAGCTCCATGGAAGTCGTATATTCTGCATGAATGCCCGCCACATAGCTGGTCCGGTCACACATCTGCGTAATCGCATAATATTCTTCCTCCATCTGCGCAAGAGAGCTGACAAAATTGTTCAGGCCAGATACCTGCACGGTACGAAAGCCCGTATCCCTTGCCGCCTCTGCACTAGGTATCGGCAGAAAATACATGTCAAAATCAGCAGTAATGCCGCTGGTCAGATATTCCATAATGCCCAGTATATTCAGCCAGTATGCATCTTCCTGCGTCAGCTGCGCTTCCTTTGGAAATACCTGTTGATCCAGCCACTCCTGCAGCGGCAGGTCATCTGCGTACGAACGTAAAAATGTCATCGCCGTATGTGTATGGGCATTTTTAAATCCCGGCATAATCACACAGCCGCAGGCATCGATCTCGCGCTCCCACTGCCCCGGCTGCGCCTGTCCGCTGCCGACAGAACAGATCGTGCTGCCCTTTACGCAGACTTCTCCTTCTGTCAGCTCAAAGGTATGATTTTCCAGCGGATTTAGTATTTTCGCATTGTAAAATCTGATGTTCATGAAACACACCTGCCTTTCGAGCTTCATCTGGATCTATTATCTGCCTCATGCACGTATTTGTCAATATCTTGTTTCTGCCTGCATTTTCTTTCATTTTGTATTTCACTCAGATCTGCATGTGTACTTTCAACACATTGTCTCTGCCTACATTTCCTTTAATTTTGTATTTTGTTCAGATTTATATGTGTATTTTCATTTGTATCAGAAACTGCGAATCCGGCATGATCCACAAGCCTCATCGTGTCTTTTTCAAATACACTGATATGCATCGCTTCGCTCTCTGCCTGCTCCGTGTTTATGCGGTACAATTCCGTCTGGTTCAGATTCATGCTGAATCCTTCCTGTGCGGGAAGTTTTTTGTATACAAATGTACCGTATTCTGTACGGGCTTTTTGATCAGCTGTACTCAGGTCATCTGCCTGACTGCCGCCTTTTACAAACAGGCAGTCCGCATCTGCTGCTGCAGCTTTTACAGTATCTATGCCCAGATTTTCGAAGAAAGCGTTATAATAATCACTTTCCCACAGCGCAGGGTCTTTTATTTCTATAAGCGCATTATAATTTTTATCCGCCAGAAGCATCAGATAGACATCTGCCGTACCCTGCTGCTTTAGGTTTTCTTCTTTAAACGTCTGGTACGCTTCATAATCCTTGTGCCAGTCCTCGTATGCTTTGTGCGTTCTTTGGTCAGCCACTTTATAATGCTCCATAATATAGCTGCCCAGAAAATCCGTCACCTTTCTCGCGCCGGAAGGATTCAGGTGCGAATTTGGATCATAACAGTCCGTGTCATAGTCTACCAGATCCATGTCCAAAAAATTGAGATACTCCACATCATACGCTAAGGCAAGCTCCCCTATCCTGTTTGCCTCCTGCTGCTGTTCTTTTGTAGACGGAAACGGCAGGTATGTAAGCAGCACCTGTATGCCCCGGCTTTGGCACTCTTTGATCATTCTGCGCAGGTATCTGGTTCCGGCTGTCTCGCCTTCCAGTTTTTCATCCGCCGGCACATATGGGATTTCATCCGGCACGCTCACTGCGATTCGAGACTCTGCACCCTTTTCCTTTGTGCAGTCTGACGCAAAGTCTGCCTGTCCAAGGCCGTTCCACCTGGAATGATAGATCGTAAAATCCCACAAAAGGCTCATCTTCGTACGCTGGGCAGCATCCCCGACCAGACCGGCTGCAATATTCTCATCCATAACAGGATCATCCAGCAGATCACTGGCTGCCGCTATTTTTGTGCGGCTTATAGGAAACGCATCCAGTGACTGGTGTATGTTGGAAAAATTTGCATACGTCTTTACATCCGATCCCAGCTTTAGCCCGTCGATTACGACCAGCTTAGGATCTGTATAATCCAGCGCATTGCGCATAACCCAGTACGAGGTCGCAAGCTCATTGCCATGACCGCCGAAATTATAAGACACAATCCCATAATCCTTCCAAAGCTCCATCGGAAATATTCCGTTGATCACATGGCTTGTCCCAAAAAATAAAACATCAAAATCTGCCTCCTGCGTAAAATAAGGCCTGTATTTAAAATCACTATCCTTACGCTGCAGCATGCCGGCAGCTGCGCCAAGCGCGAGTACCGTCAGGCCCGCTGCCACAGCGCAGCCCAAAATCCTTTTTGCAATATTCCATCTGCCCATCTATATTCTCCTGTCCTAGAGCGTGTTTGAAAAATCATTCCCGCGATCTGCACTCCCCACTTTGCGGATAATTCATCCCAAATTTAATCAACATAGCCCGCTATTAATCTGCAAAAGCAACGTCCCTTAAAATTGAAAATATATAAATCCCGCTTCCTGGTATCCCGGCCCCCACATTCCGAATGTAACGACAGCACATACTGCTGCTGCAAAAAACAGGCATCGGAACCAGAAATCCTGCACCGCAATAACTTCCCTTATTTTGATTCCCTTCTTTTTACAGAAATCCGCTGCCAGAAGTATTCCCAGGCACAGTATCATCAGCCGGAAATTTTTCTCATCCAGCCCGCACTGATATAAGGAACCGTCAAATAAAATCCAAATATTTTTGACCGTTACCATCTGTTTTATAATCTCAAGCGCCTCCCGGAACCGCTCTGCGCGGAAAAAAATCCATGTAAAATCGATAAGCATAAACGTGCCCAGTGTGCGCGCCAGCTTATGCGCCAGTGAATTTCTATGTATATGAAGGTATACCGCCGCTTTTTCCCGGTATGGCTCCGTCATCTCACCAATCACCTGATACAGGCCATTCAGCAGGCCCCACACCACAAAGGAAATCTTTGCGCCATGCCACAGCCCGCTTGCCATAAATACAATGATCTTGTTTATATATTTGCGCAGCCTGCCCCTTCTGCTGCCTCCAAGCGGGATATACAGATAATCTCTAAACCATGATGTCAAGGATATATGCCATTTTCTCCAAAACTCCCCGGTGTCCGCTGATAGGTAAGGCGCGTCAAAATTCTCCATCAAACGGATTCCAAGCAGCTGTGCTGCGCCCATAGCAATCGCTGAATACCCATAAAAATCACAATAGATCTGAAACGCAAACAGCACCGTTGCTGCAGCCAGATACCATCCCGCATACGTCGTATAATCCCCGTAAACTGTATTTACAAAGACTGCGATCCGGTCAGCCAGTACGATTTTTAAAAAATATCCCCACAGCATCAGCAGAAGGCCGTCCCGCATTGTTTCAAAATTTATGCTTCTAGAGCGTGTTTGAAAAATGCTTTCTGTGAGATGTGCTTCACACTTAGTGGAGAATTTATCCCAAATTTATGAGGCATAGCGGGCTATGTTGATTAAATTTGGGATGAATTATCCGCAAAGTGGGGAGTGCAGATCACAGGAATGATTTTTCAAACACGCTCTAGGCCCGGCAAGCTGCTTCAGCAGATTTTTTGACCGTTCAATCGGCCCCGCCACCAGCTGCGGAAAAAAAGATACAAACAATGCATAGCGCAGAAAATTCTTTTCCGCATAAGTCTCCTGACGGTATACATCCATCGTATACCCCAACGCCTGAAATGTATAAAAGGAAATGCCGACCGGCAGCAGCAGATCAAACTACGGCATACGCAGCTGAATATGTACAAGCCCCAGCGCTTCATGCAGCAGATTGGCAGCCAGCCCTGTATATTTAAACACAAACAAAACTGCCAGATTCAATCCAAAGCAGAGCGCTGCTGCACACTTTTTATGGCGTTTTTCCGGCACCAGTTCAATGATAATCCCTCCGGCATATGTCACCACTGTAGAAAATAACATCAGCAGCGCATACTGCGCATTCCAGCACATATAAAAATAATAGCTGCAGCCCAGCAGCCAGATATATGCTGCCTTTTTTGGCACAATATAATAAATCAACAGTACAATTGGAAAAAACAGCAGAAATTCCATCGAATTGAATGACATCTTATTTCCTCCCGTATCTCTGCGTCTATCGGCACTCTGCAGCCGCACGCTTTACATCTGTATATACTTTGCATTCCCCCACATAATATCATGCATATTAGCTATTTTCAATAGCTATTTATAAAATATGCTATTATTTTTATCCTTTTTGCAGGTAATATTGCATATACTTATTTATGATTTATAGAAAACTGTTACAAGAAGCATATATCTAAGAGGCGGTAAACGATGGATTCACAGCTGGGAACATATTTAAAAAAATTACGAAAATCGCATAATTACACGCAGGAATATGTGGCTTCTTATATCGATGTCATACGCCAGTCCTATTCCCACTACGAAACCGGACGCGTTACACCAGGCATAGAAACGCTAAATAAATTAGCAAACCTATATCATGTCCCATTAGACGAAATGCTAGCGCTGCAGCTGGACAATGCAGGCAGCACAAATTCGTACTGCATTTCCCTGTCCCATATTTCTCCACGCGAACTGGAGCTGCTCAATGCATTCCGCAGCTTATCAGAACGCGACCAGCAGGATATTTTAGATTTTCTGCGGATAAAATCCAGCAGAAGGTAAATTACTGATCGCTGCTTAAAATATTATAAATATTTTCTAAAATAAAGCAAAGTTCTGACAGAAGCAAATCACGCATAGTCTGTGTTTTTTGTTCTGGCGGAAATAAAAAAGATACCCTCCCGGCCTTCACCAGAAAAGTATCTTTATTAAAATTATATGAAATAACAGCAGCCTTAACATGTATAAACAGTCCTGCTTAGATGATAATGCACACCATTCCGCCATTGGAGTCATTTACGATTTTCTGCATAGTATCCTGCAGCTTCATCTGGCTTTCATCATCCATCATTGAGATCTTATGGCTGATGCCGTCTTCCATCAGCTCGCCGATCGTCTTGCCGAAGATATTTGTATTCCATACGCCTTCCTGTGAGTTCTGCCCTTCCTTGATATACTGCTTTAATCCCTGCGCCTGCTCCTCGCTGCCGACAATCGGCGCGATTTCTGTCTCGATATTAGCGCGGATCATATGTATTGACGGTGAGGACGCCTTGATCTTGACGCCGAACTGGCTGCCGTGCTTGATCACCTCCGGCTCATCCAGTGCAATGTCCGACAGCTGCGGAGATACGACGCCATAGCCTTTCATGCGGACAGACTGCATGGCATCTGCTACCTTGTCATACTCTTTCTTCTTTGCCGACATTTCCCGGATCAGCTGGATCAGCTCGTACTCGCCATGCACATCAACTCCTGTCAGCTCGGATATATTTTCATAATAATATTTCTGAGCCACCTCCATACGGATCTCTGCCGTGCCGTCGGATAGGTTCATCTGCTCCAGCTTCATTTTCTCCAGATATTCTCCATCCGGGCGGAATTCATAGTTCCAGATATCCTTTACATATGTAATCTCCTGCAGGATCTTTCTGGCATTTTCTATCACATTTTTTTTCACCGGACGATCCTGGCCTAATAAATCAACCCATTTCGGCAGATAGAAGTTCATGCGCACAACCGGAAACTCATACAGTATCCGCTCCAAAATATGATTGACATCTTCGCTGCGCAGCTGCTCACAGTTGACGGGAATGACACTGACACCGTACTGCATCTCCATCTGCTGCGCCATCTGCCGCACTTCCTCGCTGTAGGGCTTTGCGGAATTGAGCAGTATCAAAAACGGCTTTCCGCTTTTTTTCAGCTCGTTTACTGTCTCCTGCGTCGGCTTTTGGTAATTTGCCGCCGGGATTTCCGTCACGCTCCCATCTGTCGTCACAACAATGCCTATTGTCGCATGATCCTTGATCACCTTGCGGGTGCCGGTTTCTGCTGCCTGTGAAAACGGAATCTCCTGCTCCGACCAGGGTGTTTTGACCATGCGCTCCACACCGTTTTCCAGATGACCGCTGGCACCTTCGACCATATAGCCTACGCAGTCGATTAAGCGCACCTTTACCCCGGCATCATCCGTCAGCCGGATCTGTGCCGCATCCTTTGGGATAAATTTAGGCTCTGTCGTCATAATCGTCTTGCCCTGCGCTGATTGCGGCAGCTCATCCCTCGTTCGTGCCCTTACATTTTCGTCTTCGATATGCGGGATGACCATCTGTTCCATAAAACGCTTGATAAATGTGGATTTTCCGGTACGAACCGCACCCACTACCCCCAGATAGATCTCTCCGTTTGTCCTTGCCTGAATGTCTTTATATAAATTATACTGCTCCATCCTCCCTGTCCTTCCTGCCATAAATATACTTTTTATACTTTATGTCTTAGGACGGGAACTATTCCTATTTTTTTCTGTTAAAAATCTTTTCCGCGCAGCTTTTCCTTTAATTTGATAAACGCACCCAGATTGCCGCGCCTGCCATGGCTTGCCCGGTGTGAAAACAGCAGGCGGGCATTACAGCACGTACAGATATTTGTCACCGCCATATGTTCAGGCAGTATGCCCGCCTCAAGCAGCACCAGTTCATTTGCCTTCCACAGATTCAGCTGATATTTGCCAGGGCTTTTTAAATAGCACAGCTGCTCTCCATGCCCTTGAAATTCTTCCATAAAACGCACTGCGACATCTTCGCTGACTTCGTAGCAGGACTGGCAGATCGACGGGCCTATCGCGCAGATCAGATCTTTCGGCCTGCTTCCATACGCCTCCTGCATTACCCGTATCGTTTCACGCCCCATACGGTGAATTGTCCCGCGCCAGCCCGAATGGCTGATTCCGGCCGCATGATGCAGCGGGTCTACAAAAAAAACAGGCACACAGTCTGCAAAAAATGCCGACAGCACAATGCCCGGCTCATCTGTCACCAGCCCGTCGATATCATGGTAATCTTTTTCCCGTACAATCCCTTTCCCGCGGTCATCGCCTGTCACTTTCCTTATATTTGTCGTATGTGTCTGATCTGATAATACAAAATCCGCTGCATCCGCATGCATAGAAACGGCAATACGCTTATAATTCTCATCAACCGCTGTCAGGTCATCGCCTCTTGTATAGCTTACATTCAGCGTAGAAAAAATTCCCCGGCTGACCCCGCCGGCACGTGTTGTAAAGCCATGCTCTGCTATCCCTAATTGCTCTATAATTGGAAACTTTAACAGCGGCACGCCGCCATCCGGGCTGTCGTCTGTCAGGTCATAAACATGGTTATCATCTGTTGTTTTAAAATCCGCTATATTCATAAATACACCTATCCCGCAAAATGCCTGCCGTGCAGCCTGCTCATAACAAATCCCGGAATCAGCCCTGCCGCAAGCGGCTTTGCCACATACCTAAGATTTCCGTTTAATATGCCGAGTGCCCGAAATCCCTGATACCGCACCCAGCATTCATTGACCCGGTAGCGGTATTTACGCTTTCCATAAGCCCGCCTGTCCTCCCTGTACTGAAACAATGCCTCCGGCAGATTGTACCCCCTGTACCCTGCCGCATACAGGCGCATAAAAAAGTCATAGTCCTCTACCCGCAGCGTCCTAGGCAGCACACGATAGCCGCGCATCCGAACCAGTACTTCCCGGCGCAGCATAACAGACGGATGAATAAACGGAGAGGTGCTTAAAAATGATGTTTTCTGAGGAACCCTCTCCATATGCCGGATTCCCCATACACCGTCATCCCCGATCATTTCAGCCTCGCATCCTACCAGCGCATATTCCCCATGCTCCTTTAAAAAAGCTGCCTGCTTCAAAAGCCTGTCTTTTTTCGAAAGATCATCTGCATCCATGCGGGCTACAAACCTGCCCCTGGAGCAGCGGAAACATTTATTTAAGACTACTGCCAGGCCGCGGTTTTTCCGGTTGCGCAGCAGCCGGATTCTTGCATCCTTACGGCAGTATTTTTTCAGCCACTGGTAAAACTCTTCCTTTGAGCCGTCATCGCATATTATCAGCTCAAGATCCGTAAACGTCTGGTTTAAAATCGAATCGACTGCCTGCGCCACATGCTCTTTATTTTTTTCATTATACGTTCCCATCAAAACAGAAATCTCAGGCATTTTCTTATCCCCATATCTAACTAAATTCTAATTGAGTATTCTAGAGCGTGTCTTAAAAATCATTCCCGCGATCTGCATTCCCCACTTTGCGGATAATTCATCCCAAATTTAATCAACATAGCCCGCTATGCCTCATAAATTTGGGATGAATTATCCACCAAGTGTGAAGCACATCTCACGGAAAGCATTTTTCAAACACGCTCTAAGCTATATAGGATTATACACATCAAACATGCGTGTGTCAACGTTATGCAGGTTTCGATTTTATCTTACCTTTGTAAATCCTATTCGTATCGCAGGCAGCGACAGCAGGCCGGCTGCCGCGTACACAATTATGACCATGCCGATATAAGGTAAAAGCTGAGGGCCGCGCTCAAGGCCGCGCCGAGGGCCAGGCCTGCATTAACAGAGACTAAAAATATTTTCAATTCGTGCTGTTAAAGTCTGTTTTAAAACTGCCTGTTTCTGAAATCTCCGCATATTAAAACATCCTTTGGCATACCGGCACTTAAAAACTACAATCGCAATAATGCCATACCAGATTTTTTTCTAACTAATAAAGTTCAAACCACAGCCAGTCCACGTATCCTGTTCCCTGATAAGTAAAATAAAGCGCATGAATCCCCGGGTCTATATGAAATTCTCCAGAAAATTCCTGCCAGTCAGCCGACGGATGGAGTCGGATAGTTCCTAGGACTTCTCCTCCTCTTTCACTCTGTACCAAAATCTTTCCCCTGGCGCTTCCCCGCGCAGAAATCCTGATTTCACTGCATGTGCAGATATCAAAATATTTAAAACCAGCCCATGCCCCGTCTCTCATATTCGCGATGTGCTGATTGGAATGGTTCTCCCGGTCTGCGCCATCCTGTGTAAAATACGGGTGCTTCTCTTTTCCTGGCATTTTCTCTTTCTGATAGGTATATGTCCCTTCCACACTCGACAGATTGCAGGCAATCCTGGCTTCGTACCTCCCATTTCCACGCAGCGGGCCACCATTTAATCCACAGCTGGTAACCTCTGTCTGGGCAATTCTGCCATCATCTGTAATCGTAACAGGTTCTGCACACATCTGCCTGGAATTACGGTGCCCGTTTGTATGACGGTGATAAAAAATATACCATTGTCCTGCGATCTGAACCAGTCCTCCATGAGTATTGCCCAGATAATTGACAGCCTGGCGCTCCTCTACAAGCCCTATATCTCCAATGCTCACAATTACTCCGCCAAAGCGGAATCCTTCTTTGGGAGATTCACTTACCGCATAACACAGGTCGTGGCTTTTGACAGACGAATATACCATATAATACCGCCCGTTGATCTTACGCGGACTGCTTGCTTCGAAAAAACCATGTCCCGCAAACTCTGTTCCTTCTGCCAGCACTTCTCCGGGAACAGCCACGACAGGCTCACTACGCACGGTCAGCATATCTTCTGCCAATTCCACACAATAAGAGCCGTCAATGCGCATTTTTCCTTCCATAAATCTGCGCACAGCGGAATCTTTTGTATAAGAAATCCCTGTATACAGATACAGTTTTCCATCGTCATCCCGAAACACACCGGGATCAAAGTTAAAAACATCTCCCGGCCTTGTCCCATATAAAGTTCCATCCGGGAAATGAAGATGCCCGTAAAACTGATATTCCCCTGCCGGCGTATCACAGACTGCTACTGATACCGTTGAAGAACGGCTGAGGCAGTAAAACAGATAATACCTGCCGTCCAGCCCGTTCTGCACATCCGGCGCAAACAGATGCTGTGTTCCGTCTTCATTCAAAGGATCCTGTTTTGCACAATAAATAACGCCTTCCTTTTCCCAGATTCCCAGATCATCCACGGGAGCTGACCAGCAGACGTAATCATTCAGGCAAAAGTCGTCCCCGTCAAACCTGTCATGGCTGCCATAAATATAAAGCCTGTCTCCAAATACATAAGGTTCCGCATCCGGTATATATTCATAACCAGGCAGAAACGGATTCAAAGCCTGTTTTTTCATTTTTTATTCTCCTTTCACCCTGCCATCAGACATACTTCTTCATAAATTCTGCAGAAAGCTGTATAGATCTGACCGGGGATTTCTCCGCCCAGTTTTTATGGCTCTCTAAGATAACTGCATCCACGCCAGCCGCCTTTGCCTGTTCTGTCATAGAAACCAGGTCCATATTCCCATACCCCAGCTCCATACTGTCTGACTGTAAAATCGGAGTCATGGACGCTCCTGATACACGGCTGCCCCTGTCATTAATATGATACAGCTTCATCCGTTCTCCAAGCCGGTGCATCCATGCCAGCGCATCTGCCCCTGCTTCTGTCGGCCAGTAGGAATCAAATTCAAAATTTACAAATTCCGGGTCAGTCTCCTCCAGCAGCATCTGATATGCTGTTTTTCCTTTCCCGACTTTACGGAATTCACAGTTATGGTTATGATATAAAAGACTGATTCCTCCATTCTTTAACTTTTTTCCTGCCTCATTCAGGTCTTTAATAAGCATCCCGACTGCAGATGCATCAGAATAATCAAAACGGTACATTCCTGTAATAACTACATATTGTGTCCCGAATTCTTCTGCCTCCTTTATAACTGCGGCCGGATCTCTTTTTATAGAACCAAGGTCCTCATGCACGCTGACCACACAAAGCCCTGCCTCCTTTACCAGTGCTTTCCAGTCCAGCCCGCCTCCCTTTCCTACCGGCATCCCGGCCATTTTTGTCATCATGCGGACCATAAAGGATGTTGGACGGATCATAAATCCATTTAATTCTATCCCGTCATATCCTGCCTGTTTGATTGCAGACAGCGTTTCTGCTGCCTGCCGTTCTTTTGCT
Organism: uncultured Eubacterium sp.; assembly: GCA_910586445.1. Lineage (GTDB taxonomy): Bacteria > Bacillota > Clostridia > Lachnospirales > Lachnospiraceae > Eubacterium_J. The sequence continues at coordinate 2,635 of CAJUHV010000072.1, read as the reverse complement.
GTTACTGTCCCCAACATGATCTGCTGTACTGCCCTTACCGGCATAGCCACGCCTCCCTTTTTCATCTATTCCGTCTGTTCCGGTTTTTTAATCTGCTGTAATGCATCGTTTAACGCTTTTACCTGTTCTGGCGTCACCATATCTCGGACCTGCTTCAGCATCCCTTCCAATGTCATCCCCATCATCATCTTCTGGAGGTTCGGATTATCTTTTACGCTTTGAGCCACATCTCCTCTTGCCGCAGATGCGCTTTCTGTCAGCTTTCCAATCAGCGCACCGGCCTGCGGATGGCTCTGCAGCGCCCCCATCGTATCCCGGATGGAAAAATACCCCGGTTTAAAATCATCCTTGTCAAACCAGTTGACCACGCCGCCGGCCTGACCGAATACATAGTCCATATTTTTTTCTTCTGTTTTGCGCACTGTGATATAATCTCTGCATACACCAGCTTGTGCTTCAATCCGATGTGTACCAGAAATCGGAACATTAAAACGGAATACATGGCTTCCCTGCAGTGTTTCTGTTTTTTACCGTCTACAAACAGTGTAACTTCCGGCTGGTTGGAGTACACTTTCACTTCCGTCTCTGCTTCTGTACGGTCTGCATAACGCCTCCCGCATAAATGTACAAAAGGTTCTTTCCGATTCCAGTATGCTTTATACAGATAAAATGCATCTTTTTTCAATTTCCGGTCCATCGTAACCAGGCCTTTCTGATTCTGTCCGTTCTTGCCGCCCTCGTCCCTTCCGTCTGCGGCAAAATCAAACAGGTTCCAGACATGGGTTGCCCACAGCCACGGTCTCTGTTCGATCATCTGCAATATGTGTTCATGGAATACTGCCTGATAGCTCTCCGTATAATCTCCTTTATCCGGCTCTGCGCTCTGGTACTGAGGATTGGCATCTGCCCCATACTCCGAAAATCCAATGCAGCGGTCTGGATATTTCGCATGGTATTCGTCAAAAAATTCATCGTTTTGCTTCAGTTCCCCCAGATACCATCCAAAATACAGGTTATAGCTGTTCACATCAGGTATTTCAAGAACCGGGCTGTCCGTCTCTAACATAAACACATCAGCCATTGTTGTAAATCTGGATGCATCCAGCCTGTGGCAGAGGTCATTCAGCAGGCGGTGGTTCTCCAGCAGATCCTCTGTCACCCCGCCGCTGGCAGTGATCTCATTAGAAAGCCCCCAGCAGACAATAGACGGGTGGTTATAGTTTTGTACCACCAGCTCCTGCATCTGGCTTAACGTATTTTCTCTTCCGTTTGGCATATGCAGCGTAATATATGGAATTTCCGCCCATACGATCAATCCGTTTTCATCACACAGATCATAAAATTCCTGTGCATGCTGGTAATGCGCCAGACGAAGAGTATTCGCGCCGATTTCCTTTATAATCTCCATATCCTCCTGGTGCATTGCAGATGTCAGAGCATTTCCGACTCCTGCACGATCCTGATGGCGGCTGACGCCGCGCAGGGGATAAGCACGCCCGTTTAAGAAAAATCCTTTCTGCGGATCCACATAGAAACTCCTGCATCCAAAACGTGTCTCCACCACATCCCCGCTTGCAAGCTCCGCCTTTGCTGTATACAGATAAGGATCCTTCACACCGTCCCATAAATGTACATCGGACATTTCAAATTCTGCTTTTGCATAACCGTCTTCAACCGCCGCCTGCTTTGTCTGACCTGCTGCAGTCACTGTAACTATCTTTGCGCCGCCGTCTGCCCAGATTTCCACAGTTACTTTTGCCTGTGCACGCTCCCCGTTTCCATCCGCAAGTGTAACTTCTGGTGTTACCCGAATCCCGTCTCCTCCGTAATAATCCATGGAAAAATGAACTTCTGGGACAATTACCATCCGCACCATGCGGTACAGCCCTCCGTAAAAAGTGAAGTCTGCTTTCTGCGGATATACGTGATCATTGTCTGTATTATCTACGGAAACTGCCAGTTCATTTGTCTCCACTTTTAATTTTTCCGTTACATTCACACGGAATCTGGAATATCCGCCCTCATGGTGTGCCAGCTTTTCTCCGTTCAGATACACGTCTGCAGTCATAGCTGCACCGTCAAATTCCAGATATACTTTCTGCCCTGCGTTTAACTGCGGCCTTTCCAGCATACAGCGGTACCAACAGGTTCCTCTGTAATAATCATTTCCCCCCATCCTGTCCGTCTGCGGCATTCCATGTATGTGGAAGCGATATCTTTTCCCCCTGCACTGCAGCTGCTTCAGTTACATTTTCTGCGTGTTTTACAAATATCCAGTTCTTGTTTAATTCTATGGCCTGTCTCATTCATCTGCCCCTTTCTGCGGTGGTTCCTTATTTTTACAGTATTTCTACAATACATTTTACCATAGCATCTAAAACTCCATGTTCGTATTTTCCATAATATTTTTTTTCATTCGTGAAAATCAAAGAATATAATCACAGGCAATGTAATTTTCCATATAGCTTTGTACATTGACGCTCGTAAACCTGCGATACCGGCAGCTTTTTCTGCCTGTCAGAATAAATCCATAAACAGAAACACGATTCTGCGAACACCAGAATCATCCTCTTATGATACAATCCTGTCTTTGACAGTTAGTAGATTAAATAATCGCTGTACCCCTTGTGTTTTC
>CAJUHV010000071.1 GCA_910586445.1 uncultured Eubacterium sp. | reverse complement strand
TTCTCCACCAAGTGTGAAGCACATCTCACGGAAAGCATTTTTCAAACACGCTCTAGGGGATTGCATTATATCGCTTGAGGCATTGCAGACAACGGAAAAGAAAGTATGTACTACGAATGTCAAAGACTTTAAACCGATCTGCAATTATATTGGTGTAGAAATATGTGAAGTTAAAACTTAGTGATATTTGATGAAGATGTTTCACAATCGTCTTCTCTTTTGAGGATTGTGAAACATCTTCGTTTATTTATAAAAGGCAATTTCCGAAAAGTCAATCTCGAAATCTTCATATATGCCGGCTTTCACCTTGTTTGAAAAGGAAAAATCTTCTACAGTATCATGTTCGAAATTATAGACGATAATATGATTTTTTTCATAATCAACGATCCAATATTCACGAACGCCTGCAGACGCATATTTCATCAGTTTTTTATAATAGTCCATCGGCCTGCTGTTTGGTGAAACAATTTCTATGATCCAGTCTGGAGCGCCGCTGCAGCCTTTATCGGTCAGCAGATTTTTATTACAAATCACAGATATATCAGGTTCTAAGTATGTTTTATCATCCGAATCAAGGAAAACCGCAAATGGAGCAGCAAAAGGTTCACAATTTTTGTGATTTTTTTTAATATAATTATAAATCTCATTGTGAAGATAGCTGGAAATCCGTTGATGAACCACGCCTGGGGCAGACATCATATACAATTTACCATCAATTAGTTCTGCTCGTGTTCCCTCAGGCAGATTGTATAAATCTTCTATTGTATAATACTCTATTTTCTCGGCAGATGCATTCATTTAATCACCCTATTTCTTTATTCCGGCAATGTAGTCTGTCATATTACAATCGCAGCTTTTTCTGATTATAACATCTCTTTATTAGAATGTATAGTACTTCGCAGCAATAAAAAACTTAATGACTTCCTGTGATGACAATTTTGCGCCTTATGTTGCTGTACAGCTCACATGAATATGCAATAATAGCGATAAAGTGCTGAAATATATATAAAAACAGGAGCTGCCATATAAAAGATAATGGTTGTATGATAGCTCTGTAAAAGCATATAAATTATAACTGGTCTCGAATCAATTCCCACACTGCCAATTCCTGCATAAGACTTTTTTCCGTCAGATAGCGCATGATTTCTTTGTAAGTGTATTCCTTATACAATGTATATTGAACAAATATTTCTAAAACTGCATAAATCGAATATTCAGACAAGATTTGATCCATCATGCGGGTCGTATCTGCTGATTTAAATTCAATCCTGTGAACCCAGAATTTAAGCTGCTGCATCCGCTGAAGTATCTGTGCTGCGCTCATACCTGCCTGCCATAAGCGGTGCGGGGCATTTGAGCGCTGCTCCAGGTAGTCAGTATCAGCTATGATTTCATAGTCTTTTAAATGCATAAATCCCCGATTGGATGGCTCTTGAAAGATTTTATGCATCTGTGCATGGTCATCACTGCAGATCAGCTGTTCCATTAAAGTATGCGACTCATGTTTTAAATCGTGGTATTCTTTCAGCTGTTCGCTTTCAGGCGGCATTTGAAACTGTCCTCTGCGATATTCATCAATAAAGCGCCTGCGGTACAGATTATAGTTTTTCATATTACTGCTATGGTTGTCATGATAGCACCACGGTTGATCCTGGTACGGCACGACTACTTCATATCCGGCCTGTGTGAACTCCATGCATTGGGAGATATCGTAAAAATCCCATCCGTCCATCAGATCTTCACGCCAGTCGATGTCATACTGCGTAGCTAACAGCAGACCGTCCAATGCCATGACAGGGGCATATGCTGTTTCTACATTGCCGTAAGCTAAAAGCATCGGGCTGAGGTTTTGAATAACCTTCCCAACATTCCATGAGGTGACTGCCATGGCCTCCCTTCCCAGATTCGTAGTGCCGACACAGCCTAAAATGCCTATATCTGGATTGGACTGGAATACATTTACCAGATCGGAGATAAAATTGTGGTTTATGATATGCAGGTCCTGATGCAGATACACCTTATATCTGGCATCTGAGCTTTTCATGCCTGCGTTATAACCTGCTGCCATGGACGGGGCATCCTGTACGGCTATCACGTCTTTTTCAAATCCATCCGGCAGCATGAGCCGGTCAAGATAGTACAGACATTCTGCAAATTGTTCTGTATCATTGACACATGAAATAAAAGCAATCTTATTTGCGTTGATACTGCTCATAAACGTAGTCCTCATATATTGTGTAAAATTGTAGTAAAGCATCATTACTGTAGTTACTATACATTCTGTATTTTTACAAGAAAAATATTATTGCAAGAACAGTATCATTGCAACGATCTTTGAATAGATCTGTGCATTAGAAATCAAGATCTTTAAATTCGTTCCAGAATCGTTCCATGCAGCGGACTGATCCGGTAGATACCCGAATCCAGCCTTTTAAAATACCGCGCCCATAATCACGCACCCATATGCCGCGCTTTTTTAATTCGTCTACAATTTCCCCGGAGGCTTTTTTTGGATAGAATAATACATAGTTGCCTTCCATTGAAAAATATTTGTAGCCTGCCTGCTTCAGCTGCCCGGTCAGCCAGCAGCGTCCGTCTTTTTCCGTCTTGATTAATGCGTCTATCAAAGGCTGGTCATTTATGATGTTTAAAGCAAATAATATAGCAATCGAGTTCACGTTAAATGTGGATTCTGCTTTTTCTATATAGTCGATCAGCGTCCGGTGTCCCGATACGTAGCCAATGCGCAGGCCTGCGATGGAAAAGAGCTTTGAAAATGTGCGCAGAACGAGCAGGTTGTCGTATTCCTTGATCAGCGGCAGAAAAGTAGGTGCATAAAAATAATGGTACGCTTCATCAATTACAACAACAGCATTGTAAGACCGCGCTTTTTCAATAATGGATCTGACATCCTGTTCTGTAAAAGCGATTCCAATCGGACTATTTGGATTCAGCAGGATGACAATGCCGGTCTGATCATTGATGGCATCCAGTATCTCCTGTGGATCGACAGTGAAGTCTTCTTTATAATCAATTGTGACATGATTCATGCCAAACATATTTGCATATACGCCGTACATTTCAAATGTAGGCAGTACAGTAACAAGATCCCTGCCGGCTTGTCCGAAGCATTGGAAAATGAAGCGCATAGCTTCATCGGAGCCTGCGGTAATAGATACATTTTCATAATCATATCCGTTTATCTGTGCGATTGTTTTCATCAGGCGGTCTTTTTCTGGGTAAGTCGCAATATATTCCGGCGTAATTTTTTCTGCTATTTTATCAAATACCTCTTTTGGAAGTCCTTCTGGATTTTCGTTCATATCCAGACGCAGTACGTCCGCCCTTTCGTCGTGAAATTTAACGCGGTATAAATCTTTGATGTGTTCATTTACATAATACATATTCTTTTTCCTTTTATTAAATCGTTATTTTGGAATTCTTTCGGGATGCTCCATGTAATAGCGGTATGGCCTGTCCGGGTCGATAAATAAGCCTTCGTGAGCAGAACCGCCCTGGTAAAATTTGTGATAATCGCCATAATTCGTAGTCAGTATTTCATCATATCCCGCCGGTACCGGCACCGTAAGGTACTCAAATGGAAGATAAATAATGTCAGAATAGCATGCCCGGCGGCGGCTTCTGGATCGGTGGCATATTTCGGATGTGATAAAGTTTACCCTTTCAGAAGTGCCGAAATGAGACAGATTCAGCTCTTCAAACTGGCGGAACCGTTCTCTGACCGGCAGGTTCAGCAGATCCATCAAAATATCCGAACCGACGTGGAATTGGACGCCTTCTGTCACATAATGCCGCATTCTGACCGAATTAGCGACAGTCTGCCAGACATTGCTCTGAACCGCAAGGATATTATCACTGAAATTTTTGCCGTCAGGAGCGTCATCAAACGGATAGATATCAATAAATATGCCCTGATTAAACGCAGGGTCCATATCACGAAACTCAATTGCAGTCGTACGGCTGTCGCGGAGCTTGGAAATCGCCCAGACTACCAGATCATTATATGTCGTCTGGTAAAAATAAGGATCTGTAAATTCGTATGGAGCGACTGCCTGAAATTTTGTATAGTCGTCCCGGAACATGATTACATCGATATCGTCATCCCACGGGATAAAGCCCTGATGGCGTACAGCACCAAGAAGTGTTCCGTATTCGACAAAGTAGGTCAGATCGTATTTTTTGCAGACTTCGTCAAATTTTTTCAGCAGTTCTAACTCTACATGCCAGATTTTTTTTCGTTTTTCTGTTACTAAAAAGTCGCAGCGAACTTCTTCTTTTAAAAAGGATTCATCAAATTCCATAGTATTGTACAGCCTTTCTTGGTTATATAATGCAAAATCTTTCTGTTTATTGTAGCATAATGAAAAAAAGAAGTAAATAAAAACAAGCAGCTTTGCGCAGGGCAGACAGCTTCACTTATTCTAAAGTCAGATGATATGAACGGTAAGAAAATTTATGTAGCAGCTGTCTGTTCAAATGTGCTATAATTATTCATAAATATAAATCGGTGCTATCGTAGATTTATGATTATGAATCAGCAGATCGGTATGGCTGCAGAAAACTTGAAATGAATTAATGCTGCAATAAATTAATAAATGTATAAGCCGATATTGTTATAATTCAAAGGTTTGTCGACTGCAGCAGTTATAACATGTGTTGGATGAATCTTTGGGCATGGCAAATTATTTTAAATGAAAATATAAAAAATAGGGAGCATATTTATGAGAACTGTATTATTTTATTCGGGGGTAGAGTCATTTAATTATTATACAGATCAGCTGTTTGAGGAATTAACACGCAGGCAGCATGAGATTTTTATTCTGGATCTGCGTAATCCAGAGCCGGAAGACCCGCATTCATATGTGCATTTTGAACAGTTTTTAAAACAGCCGGTAGATCTGGCAGTCTGTTATGACAGTTTTGGATTTAAAAATGATGCATTTATCGATCTGTGGAATGAACAGGGGACAGTTTTAGCAAATATTATGGTTGATCATCCGCTGCGTTTTCATCCTACGATGAGCAGGCACCCGGATCGGTATATACAGTTTTGTGTTGACAGAAATCATGTCGCTTATGTAAAAAAATATTTTGCGGATGAAGTAGGGCATGTAGAATTTATGCCGCATGCAGGCTCATGTCAGAAGCAGGAGCGCAATATACCTTTTTCTGAGAGAAAATATGACATTTTATTTTCCGGTACCTATTATCGTCCGCAGGATGAACTGGCCAAAATCAATCAATGGTATCCAGAGGGAAGTGCAATGGATCAGTTTTATCATTGTATGGCAGAATATATGCTTTCAAACAGCTCACTTCCGGCGGAACAGGCAGCACTGGATACAATAAGCAGGCTGAACATGCAGGTATCAGACCAGACACTGAAGACGATCTTCCGCTGTTCGGAGCCGCTTGACTGGATGGCACGCATGTATCACCGGGGCAGGGTGATACAGACTCTGGCTGAATCTGGAATGGAGCTCTGGCTGCTTGGCAGGGGATGGGAGAACCATCCGTCCGCAGGGCTTTCCAATGTGCACAGGATCGATGACCGGATACCGTTTGCGGATACTATGCCATATATTGAAGATGCAAAAGTATGCATTAATGTTATGCCTTGGTTTAAATCCGGTTCACATGAGCGTATTTTAAATATTCTTCTGCACCATTCGCTGCCGCTGACTGATTATAGCAGCTGGGTGGATGAGAACTTTAAGGCGGATGAAGAAGTCGTATTTTATGATCTGGATCATCTGGAAAAATTGCCGGAGATCGTAAAAGGCCTGCTGTCAGACGAGGAGCGAACAACGGCTATTATTCAAAAAGGATATGAAAAGGTGCTGAAGCATCATACATGGGTCAACCGCGTGGATCAGATTTTGAAAGCTGTGCAGGAAGTATAATATATATTAAGAAATCACTGCAGTAGAAAAATTTATTTGGGATCGAAAAAGCTGTATATAAAGCAGGACGCCCCAATATTTTGTTACTGCAGTGAAAACTGTTATTTTTTCGATCAGAAAACAAAACAGCAGTATGTCCGCATTGCTAAGAGCAGAGCTGCAGCATTTTCTGCACCTGTGTTTCATACGAAAACAGTGCCTGCACTTTTTCATAGCCGTTTCGCGTGATCTGTTCGCGTTCATCGTCATGTGAAAGATAATAGTCTGCCTTCTGCAGCAGGTCATCCAAGCTTTCGAAATAGACAAAATCGTGGTCCGGCTCCAGATATTCAGCCAGCTCCGGCTGATAGTTTGTCAGCAGAAAGCCTCCGCAGCCGATGATATCTATTGCGCGCAGCGGTATTCCAGAGGCAATGGAGCGCAGGGTAATATTTAAGTTAATTTTAGATTTATGAAATACGGCGGGCATTTGATCCGTATAGGAAATGGTACCCTGATAGCTGGCTGTGGGGCAGAGCCTTTCATTTGATCCGGTATAGAGCGTTACATGGAAATACTGTGCCAGTGCATTCAGATAACTAATGCGTTCATCGGAAGTTATTTTGGACAAAATCATGTTTTGGAACACATCGTGGGCAGGAACCGGGCATGCGGGATTGGACTCCAGCTTAATGTATTTCTGAAGCTCACAAACGATATCCGGTGTCAAAAGCTCCCCGATCAGGCTGTACCCCCAGAGCTGTTTTTGGGCAGCAATAATTCCGTCCAGGTAGCCCTGCAGGGGAGCAGGGAGATAGTTGATCTGCCGGAACAAATTATTTTCATATAAGCTGCCTACAAAAGACAGGTCATGTTCATAGTTTTCGGGCGTTATCTGTCTGTTCAAATCTAATAACCGGGAATAACGGGTTATGTTGCAGGCTAATGGCAGATGGAAGGCGTGCTTTGCACCTAGTTCACAGACTGCCGAAACCATTTCTTTGTCAAACAGAAAAATATAGTTGCACTCGTTTCTGATTGTAGGAGAATAAAGCGTCCAGTGCGGACGGTCATATATCCAGGATACATATTTGATCTGATGCGTATCAGCCGCCGTGGAAAGAAATGGAATGTAATCAAAGCTGAAAATAAAATTGTAATTTTTTTTGCTAAGCTCCTTCTCTAAAATAGCTGACAGCGAAGGATTTTCAAAGTAATTGTGGACAGCAGCACGTATGGTGCACACGGAATGTCCGAGTGACAGCAGCGTATGCGCAAGGTCATCTTTGGAGTTTTCACCCCAGGAAAAGTATAGTATATTCATTATTAAAACATCCTCTTAGATCAGATTAAATGTACTAGTTTTATCCGCAGCTGAAACGGATCGATCTATTGAGACGGACTGTCTCAGCTGCTGTTGGAATCATTTAAAGTATTTTTTATTATAACTCATAATGGTAGTCAAGAAAAGACCGGGCTGTAATTTTTATGAAAGAATATGCAGCAGTGGCTGTATTTTGGACAAATTTTGGGTTTTCCGTTTTATAGTTTTTATTTTCAAGAGAACTATTAGAGCATGTTATCCCAATTTTATGGGACATACGCAGGACATGATATAATGGGATGCGTTGATTCATTTTGGGATGAATTTTCTGCCAAGTGTGAAGCGTATCCCGCGAAAGGAATCTTATGATATCAATATGTATAATTACCAAAAATGAAAAAGAAGCATTGAAAAGGTGCCTTGATCAGCTGAAAGGATATCCGGTTGAATTGGTTGTTGTTGACACTGGTTCTACAGATGGGACGTTGGAAATGGCTGGTCAGTATACGGAAACGGTATATAAATTTGAGTGGTGCAATGATTTTGCCAAGGCAAAAAATTATGCCGTATCGAAAGCAAAAAACGACATGGTACTGGTGATTGACAGTGACGAATATGTGCGCAGCATAAATATGGACGAGCTGTCAGGACAGATCAAAAGATTTCCAAAGGGGGTCGGGCGTATTGAGCGGGTGAATCAGATCTGCCAGAATGGAGAGCAGCGTGAAAGCAGGGAGTATATTAACCGTCTGTTTGACCGCAGATATTATTATTATACAGGGAAAATACATGAACAGATCACTGCTTCGGATGGACAGGGGTATGAGACATATATAACGTCGATTGTGGCGGATCATTCCGGGTATCTGCTGACAGAGGCAGCGAGGCAGGAAAAAGCGCAGAGGAATATACGCCTGCTGCAGGAAGTGCTGAAAGATAATGGAAAAGACCCTTATATTTTGTATCAGCTGGGAAAAAGCTATTATATGTCAGGCAGTTATGAGTCTGCGTGTAAATATTTTTCCGAAGCGCTTTTTTTTGATTTAGACCCTGATCTGGAGTATGTCATTGATTTAGTGGACTGTTATGGATATGCTATGTTAAACAGCGGCCATGCAGCGGAGGCACTGGCCTATGAAGGGATTTACAATGAATTTGGACGGCGTGCGGATTTTCAGTTTCTAATGGGACTGATTTATATGAACAACGAGCGGTTCGAACAGGCAGTCTGTGAGTTTCAAAAAGCGGCCGGGCAGAAAGAATGCCGTATGACAGGAGTAAATAGTTATCTTGCAAATTATAATATTGGAGTGATTTATGAATGCCTGGGAAAAAAGGAACAGGCTGTCGAGTATTATACAAAATGTAAAGGCTATGCACCTGCCAAAGAGCGTATTGACCAGTATAATGTAAAATAAATAAAGACGCTGCACATAGGTATGACCTAATGTGCAGCGCCTAAGTAAAAGTCAGATTTTAGATCCAGAAATTCTGCATTTTACGATTTTCTTCTTCCATCTTCTTTTTCTGCATCATCATGGAGTAGGTCTGAAGCAGCTGCTCTTTTTTCATTTCAGAGATAGACTGCGGATAATTTGTATCTGCAAGTCTGCTGTGAGCTGAAGAGGCACTGAATGAAGCATAAGAGTTATAGCCCAGTGCATAATCCAGACGGTTTGACTGTGCGCCGCCCTGGCTGCGGTTGCTGTTGACCATGCTTAAAGCTTTATCGATCTTACGCAGGTCAAAATTCTTTGTAACATCAAAGTCTTCGATGCCGAGTGCCTTTAATGTAGAATTTGACTGATTGTTGATGGTGATCGAATTTCCGTTGCCGTCAGCTGCAATCTGGAATCCATTACTGTAGCTGCCGTCAAGCAGATTTTTTGTATTATACTGTGTCTGTGTAGCAATGTCCTGGATTCCTTTTTTCATCTGATCTACTTCAGCCTGAATGTTGCGACGGTCAGAATCTGATACAATCGCTGTATTCGAAGCCTGAAGTGCCAGTTCACGTATGCGCTGCAGATAATCTGATATACCGCCTAATGCTGCATCTGAAATATTTAACAGGTCTTTTCCAGACTGTAAATTATTGGAGCCCGCATTGTAGCCGGTTTCCTGTGTCTTATGTTTTTCTGAAATGGCAAGCTCTGCAGCACCATCAGCAGCAGATGGCAGCCGATTGCCGCTGGCGATCTGCCCATATACAGAATAGGATGAAGCACTATTGATTCCTGAAATACCGCTCATATTAAAATCCTCCTTTCGGCTGTATTTAGAAAAATCAGGAAACTTTCCTATAGTAATACTATAGTGCGAATAAATTCGTTTGTCAAATACATATTAACAATAAAATCTGTTTATTTTAAAAGATTTAGATTGAAGATAATTGCTGGTACTTGTTTGAAATATTAAGGCATTAATATTAAAATCAGGTTGTAATGAAAGAAGCATAAACGAGAGGGGGTGTTGATAAAGAGCATACATAAAAATATCATTCACGAGAATGGTTTCTTAGTATTTATACGCGACAAGAACAGTATCGGATAAAATCAGGCTGAAATTTGGCGAACAGGTAAGGCAGAATATATTTGAGCAAAACCACACTTAATAGGAGATTTCTATGAAAAAAAGATATATTTTTTTCCGGGGACTTATTGCGACCCTGGATTTATACACAGATGAATTTGTAAGGATTTATATGCAGCAGGGAGCGGAATGCCTTGTTTTGGATGCATGTCATATGGAAGATGAAATGGTGCGCCTGAAAGCGTTTTTGCTGGAGAAGGTGACGGCAGTAATTTCTATGAATAATATCGGTATGCATTTAGAGTTTGAACAGGAGCAGAATATCTGGGACCAATTCCAGATTCCTTTTTATAATATTATGATGGATCATCCCTTCCATTATAAAAAAGCATTGGACCATGCGCCGGAGCAGATGATCCTACTTTGTATGGATGAAAATCATGTGCAGTATGCAGAAAGATTTTTTCCAAACATCCGTCAGGTAAAGTTTTTTCCTCATGCAGGAATTGAGCTGGCGGATTTTACGCCAAAGGTGCCGATCGCAGAACGAAAAATTGATGTGCTGTATGCAGGGGGCCTTGCCCGCTATGCGGCGGAAGGGCTGGTGCCTGATCTTGGAAAAATCAAGGAATTTGACGCATTCGAGCTGGTCCATCGTGCACTGGAACGTTTGATACAAGAGCCGGAGCTTACGACAGAATATGTAATAGAACAATGCTTAAAAGATATTAATTTTAAATATAATAATATAGAATTGGGCGGAATAATATCGGAGCTGCGTTTTTTGGATTCTTTTGCAGTATCCTTTTATCGGGAACAGGCCGTTCGTACGCTGGCGGAATCCGGCATTACGGTTACGATTTTCGGCGCAGGGTGGGACAGGTGCGAATGGGAGCATGAGAACATCGTTTACGGCGGAGAGCTGCCGCCTGTCCAGATTCTGGCACTTATGAATCAGAGTAAAATTGTGCTGAATACAATGACGTGGTTTAAACGGGGAGCACATGACCGTATTTTTAATGGAATGCTTGCAGGCGCGGCAGTGGTCAGCGATACATCGCAGTACATGCAGGAGCATTTTACAAGCGGTAGCCAGCTGCAGCTGTTTTCCTTAAAAAACTTAAATGAAATGTCAAGGCGTGTCAGATATCTGTTAGAGAATACAGACGAGGCGCAGTGTATGGCTGATTGTGGATATCAGTCTGCATTAGAGCATCATATGTGGAAAAACCGTCTGGAAGAGCTTATGGCACCCGTAATGAAACAGTAATTTTATTCCTGCGGGGCAGCGGGCGGAATACAGACTGCCGTAATTTGGAGACGGCTTGTATTATTAATGTTATGGGGAAGGAGCAGAGAGATGAAATTTGAAAATAAAAGAATATTAATCTATAAGTGGCGGGCGTATAACTATCTGGATGTCCATCAGACGTTTTTAACTATGGGATTTGAAGTCGATCTTATCGAACAGCATCTTCCGTCGTATGATGAGGATGCAGGGTTTTCAGAGCGTCTGACAAAGGTTTTACATAGCAGGCCGTACGATTTTGTATTTACAATTAATTATTTTGGAGTCGTATCGGATACATGTGAGCAGTTTGGCATACCTTATGTGTCATGGTCATGCGACAGCCCGCTGATCAGTATGTATCATGAATCCGTATACAATGAATGTAATTATATATTTTTATTTGATAAGGCAGGCTATTTATTCTTTAAGCAGATGGGAATACAGCATATCTGGCATCTTCCACTGGCAGTGGACGCAGACCGAATTGATCATATTATTAAAAATGCGGACGATTTAAAGTTATATCAAAATACAATTTCTTTTGTTGGAAGCCTATACGAGAGGAATGAATATGACAGGCTGATACCGACGCTGCCGGCGTACCTGCAGGGGTATTTTGACTGTGCAATGGAGGCACAGATGAATATCAGCGGAGGAAATATTTTGGAGCCGCTTTTGACAGACGATATCTGTATTCAGCTGCAGCGGCATTACCGGCTGGAAAAGACGGAACGGTCATTTTCAGATCTAAGGCTGATTTTTGCAACGACCGTTCTGGGGTTCAAGGTAGCAAAGGAGACGAGGATCAGCTGCCTGTTGGAATTGGTGAAAAAATATCCGGTTTCAATTTATACGAATAGTAATACGCATAATCTTGTTAAAGTGGATTACCGGGGGTCTGTCGATTACTGGACACAGATGCCGAAAGTATTTTATGGCAGCCGGATAAACCTTAATTTTACGATACCAAACATTAAAACCGGCATACCGCTGCGCGTATGGGATGTGCTGGGGGCCGGCGGATTTTTAATGACAAATTACCAGTCAGAGCTAGAAGTTTATTTTGAATTAAATAAAGATCTTGTGGTTTTTGAAAGCAGGCATGATCTGGTTAAAAAAGCTGCTTATTATTTAGAACACGAAGACCTGAGGCGTCAGATTGCCCAAAATGGCTATGAAAAGGTAAAACAGCTTCATAGCTATAAGCAGCGCATGTCACAGATGATGGAGATTCTAAAGGGAGATATATAAGATTTTATAAAGTATTTTAAGACGTCATAAATTGGGAATGTATTATCCAGATCATGCCCTGTGGGTACATTTGACAGAAAGCATTTTTCAGACACGCTCCAAAGCGTGTTTGAACAATCATTCCCGCGATCTGCACTCCCCACTTAGCGGATAATTCATCCCAAATTTAATCAACATAGCCCGCTATGCCTCATAAATTTGGGATAAATTCTCCATATCATGCCCGTTGGGTACCAAGTGTGAAGCACATCTCGCAGAAAGCATTGTTCAAACACGCTCTAGTAACTTTAAAATTTCGTCTTCACGGATTGCAGTAACCCGTGCTATTGTAGAAGTAGGTATTCCGCAGGAATGCAGATTGCGTACCGTCTGATCCATTTGTTTTTTTTGCTTTGCGATCGTATTTAGGAGTGTGCACAGGTAATCCTCCATTGTCACAGAAGCCGGATAGATCTGCCCCATTACTTTTGACTGCATAGAGGCTTCTGCTTTTGCATCTTTAGGAGTAGAAAGCCCCAGCAGTTCATCGGCAGATACATTCAACATACGGCATAATTTTTCTATAGATTCTTCTGAGAGCGGAACACGTCCAGTTTCATATTTTGAGACAGCTGCTGGTTTAATGCCTAGTAAATCAGCTATATCTGCCTGAGATATATTACGCTCTTTCCTCAAAGTTTTCAACTGGTTCATCTTTCATCTTCCTTTCATAATAATCAGTAAAATTATAAACATAATAACAAATATCAGACAATAATTGAAATAAACAGCATTTTAAGTGAAAAATACGGCAGGGCCGCAGATCTTAAACACTTGTTATATAATGCATCCGCAATAGATCTGATAAGGATGTACAAATTCGTCACAAGATATTCATTGAGACAAAATAAGCAGTGCAATAAGCTGATTATTCACTTCTGTCGAATATCTGCACAAATGATTTATACAATAAAAGGATGGAACAAGCGGTGTTTATATACAGATATTACTATGTCCTGCTGCGATAATATCCCATAAAGATATTCTATAATTAATCATATAATAAGTAAAATCAATTGTAAAGGCTATTTTAGAAAAATTAATCTTAAAAAGAATATTGCCGCCAATGTATACAATCTGGCAAATAGAAATAATCTGCTGCCGCTCGGACGGAGTATATTTTTGTCGTTTTGTCAAAATATTTTGAATAAGAAAAGAAAAACTCAGCAGTCAGGAATGCTTTTCTCAAAATAAATGAAAAAATAAAACGATATAAATAAAGTTTTGGAATAGATGATGTTAATAATATGTCAGATAATAATTATTTTATTCTGATAATAATATGCACAAAAGGCGTGAAAAAACATAGATTTATCATACGTATTTTTAACTTTATAAATATATTCCATATATTGAAATGTTTGAAAAAATATAATGCAAATAGAATCTTATATTTTTGAAAGAAAATGTACAGAAAACGGTTATTTCAATAAGTAAACTATAAAAGAAATATATTTTAATGAATATATATACTGATAAAAATTTTATAATGTGGTAAATATATACATATTATATTTGCCTTGTTTATTAAGAAGCACAGGGTATTATATTACAAAGATAAATAGTGTGTGAAAATAGTTAAACTATGGAATATAATAAAAATTGCCAGTGCTAGAACTGAGCAAATTCAATAGAAATAAATATCTTATAAAGACAAAAAAGGTTTAGCAGAAAAATTTCAGCTGATTCAAATTAGATTACAATAATACATTGAAAAATCACTGCTTTTACAGTAACAAAACGAAATTTAAAGGTGTATACCGATAAATAAATTATGAATGAAGCAGGAAACTTGAACGAATAAGCAGAATATATTGGATTTGTTATAAACCACTAAAATAAATAACAAGTGTTTTTAAAATAAAAAAACCACAATATCCTTTCTTATCCACTCTGCAAAAGAATATTATGGTTTTTTATGTTTAGGTTTAAAAAAGTAATATTTAGGATTAACACACCCGGTCCACCATCATTCCAGAATAAACCGATGTAATATATGGACATACAAAATTCTTGGTAGAATTTGGATTTTTATATGCCACGAGTACCTTCTTGACATAATTCATAGGGTCTAAAGAAGCCTCATCTGCCTTTCTGCCGACAGCGTCTTTAAAGCGGTTCAGCACGCCTATGTTGTCATCGGACTCTTCAGATACAACCGATTCTGTCAGCTTATCCCGGTCTACAGATATAAGTCCGACCTTTGAGACCGTTAAACCCAATGGCCGAAACGCTTCGGAAAAAGTCTTTGCGATATTTCCCATGTCTTTTAATAATTTTTCATTTGACTGCTTAGAACCGGAATGTTTTTCTGCAATCTGTAAAATAGAGTTAAAAGAATCTACCAATGATTCTATATCATCAGTAACTGCTTCTGACCCCGGCTTAAATCCGATTGTTGCAGGCTCATGTTCCGGTGTGATTCCCTGTAGAGTCACTGAAAAAGTATTGTTAATTGTAAAAGTATTAGAGTAAGAGTGGTGCTTCGTTCCGTTTAAGAGGAACGACGAATTCTCTGCAGCCGCAGCAACTGCATCTATGCCGAGCGTCTGCATTGCCTGCCTGGATTCCGGCGAGCCGTCAGGAACAATTTTAAACAACGCGGATTCCTGTGGTGCAAGCCCGGTCTGTTTTGATTCCAGACGCAGTGCAGCCATATCATGTGAGCCGTTTATTATATCTGCTTTTAAGCCGATGTGTGCATTGTTTACCAGCCGCGCAAGTTTTCGGAATACTTCTTCGTTCGTGTCTCCAGCGTTTATATTGTATTGAAACTCGTACGAATTCGCATTCATGTTTAAATCAAAGGAATAGCTGCCTGGTGAAAATTCATGCTCATCGCGTTTTAAAAAGTTGCCCACATTTGTCTGCGGTGTCGCAAGCTGTAGTACTTCGATTTCAAAACCTTCGCTTGTTGTCAAAGATGCAGTATCACCGATATATTCAGCAGTGACAGCGTCTGGATTGCTGGAAGTGGCAATCTTTTTGTCAAAACCAGCACCAAGTCCTGCTGCACTTTCTGAAAATGCCGCGACTACATTTTTGATATTTCTTGCGCTCTCCTTAATATCAATAGCAAATTTCTGTACGTCGCCAGAAATCCTGATCTTATATAGAGGAGATTCCTTATTCAGTTTCTTAATCTTGTTGACAGTGTTGCGCAAATCTTCTCGTCTATGGGAATCATATCGTGACGTATGCTGTGAGGCGTAAGTCGTCAAATAATAATCATAGGCAGATGTAATTAGTGATGCCATAAATAAGCCCCTCCTTTCTTCCGTGAAATTGCAGTGAAACTGCATGGGCGCAATAAATCCTTTTATTCCTATATTATATTATCGGATTGTTGATTTGTTTGCTTTATACTTATTTGGAAAAATTTGATATTTAGCTGAAAATCTGACAAGATCTTGTGGCTGAGCAAAATAAGTGCTAACAAGATGTGGTGGGGAAACACTGCTCTGTATTTTTGCCGGCCCTGTTCAGGCAGAATGCTTGAACAGGGAATAGGTTTCGGTAAATGAAAAGCGTGATTTATATTTAAATGCTTAACGTATAATAAATGCAGCATGTTCAAACGGCTTATTTGGATTTCCGATGTTCTGGCTGCTGCCGGATCTGGCTGTACTAGTCTTTATGGCTGAATCGTTAGAAGGCTTTGTTTCAGCCCAGAAGACTTCTTCTTTTTTTGTTTCTGGTCTGGATGTCTTTTTATCGTTTTCATTATTTCTGGATTTATTTAAATCAGATATAGCTGCTGTGGCCGTTGTTGTTTTTTGGCCGATTCCTCTTGTGAGGCGGTCAATCTTTTTTTGATATGCAGCTTTTTCTTCTTCGGTCTCAGCAGTACGCTGTCTGCCCTCTAATTGCGTGCGGAGCCTTACCATGCCTTCCATATGTTCTTTTGTGCCGGAAAGCGTAATCATTACACCGGTTTCTATGTCACTGAAGCCGGAGTCGTCTAAGCCGGGATCAGCAGCTTCATTTTCTATATTTTTAAATGTCTGTTTAATAGCTTCTTGTTTTTTTGCAGCTTCTTCCTGCCTCTTTTGGATCAGGTGCTGTCTCAATGCATTGTTTAGATTTTGAATCTGTTCCTGTGCTGCCTGCTTTTCTTTTGTTTTCTGCTCATCAGATTTGTCTTCGTCGTTTGAAATGCTTTCCATTTTTTCTTGAAGAGCTGCGATCTGTTTACGAATATTATTTTCGTACTGGTCTTGTGAGGACTGCCTCACGGCCATGCTGTCTTGTGCAGGTAAGCTTATTCCTGATACGCCCATGTCATTCCTCCTTGATCTATATTTGAAATCCGTTTCTTATTTTGCAAAAGATATATTGCAGCTCGTATTCACGCCGTCTTTATCTGGAGTGAAAAGCGACAATCATGCTATTACTATATACATATCGGAAAAACAAGAGGATTTCTTAATAGAATTGTTGAAATATGAGATGGAAATTTTACAATTGATTATTATTTTTTCTGAAAGTATGGAATGATTGTAAAATTTTTGGAGAAAAATATTGACGCACAAGTAAATTCGTGCTATTCTAAGTGGGCGATGGAAGTAGGTCTTTTTTTTATGCCTAAAATTAGAGAATTAATATGGAGGTGGAAGTTGTGCGCACTAGAATCACATTGGCATGTACAGAATGCAAGCAGCGTAATTACAACATGACAAAGGACAAGAAAACTCATCCAGAACGAATGGAAACCAAAAAGTATTGCAGATTCTGCAGAAAACATACTTTACACAAGGAAACCAAATAATTCGGATTGAGCAAAGGAAGTGACAAGTCATGGGAAAAGAAAAAGAAATAGAAACCCAAAAGTCAGACTGGCTTACCGGTCTGAAGGCCGAATTCCGTAAGATCATTTGGCCTACGAAAGAACAGCTTGCCAAAGAGACAACAGCTGTTGTCATAGTATCAGTCATTTTAGGCGTGATTATTGCTCTGCTGGATTTTATCATCCAGTATGGTATTGATTTCCTGGTTAAGTTATAAGGAGGAGCGATCGATGGCAGAAACGAACTGGTATGTAGTTCATACCTATTCCGGTTATGAGAATAAGGTCAAGGCGAACATTGATAAGACAATTGAAAACAGACATCTTGAAGATCAGATTCTTGAAGTCAGAGTTCCGATGCAGGAAGTTGTTGAATTGAAGAATGGTGCAAAAAAGCAGGTTCAGAAAAAGATGTTTCCGGGATATGTGCTCATTAACATGGTTATGAATGATGACACTTGGTACGTTGTCAGAAATACCAGGGGAGTGACCGGATTTGTTGGTCCGGGATCGAAGCCGGTACCGCTCACAGAAGCTGAAATGCGGCCATTGGGAATCAAATCGGATGAGATATTGGTGGATTTCGAAGAAGGGGATACCGTTACGGTAATCGGCGGTGTCTGGAAGGATACGATAGGCGTGATCCAGACTATGAACCACAATAAGCAGATTGTGACGATCAATGTTGATCTGTTCGGTCGCGAAACACCGGTAGAAATAAGTTTCGCAGAAGTAAAGAAGCTATAAAAGCTATAAGTTCACTTATAGACAAGCTATAGAACATTTTAGGAGGCAACCAAAATGGCAAAAAAAGTAGAAGGATATATTAAATTGCAGATTCCTGCCGGAAAGGCAACGCCGGCACCTCCTGTTGGTCCTGCACTTGGCCAGCACGGTGTCAATATCGTGGAATTTACAAAACAGTTTAATGCAAGGACGGCAGATCAGGGAGATACGATCATTCCTGTAGTTATTACTGTGTATGCTGACAGAAGCTTCAGCTTTATTACAAAGACTCCGCCGGCAGCAGTATTAATTAAAAAAGCATGTAATATCAAGAGCGGCTCAGCTGTTCCAAACAAGGAAAAAGTGGCTACTATTTCAAAAGCAAAAGTACAGGAAATCGCAGAATTAAAAATGCCGGATCTGAATGCAGCATCCCTTGAAGCTGCAATGAGCATGATTGCAGGTACTGCAAGAAGCATGGGCGTTGAAGTAGAGAAATAAAATAACAGTATAAAATTAGGCGAATAATTTAAGACAAATTTAATACTTTATCGTGGGAGGGATGACTTCCCGGTAAAACCACTAGGAGGTAATGAAATGAAAAGAAGCAAAAAATATCAGGAGCTGATCAAGCAGGTAGATCGGACAAATTTGTATGAGCCTGCAGAGGCGCTTGCGCTTGCAAAAAAGACAGCGACTGCAAAGTTTGATGAAACGATCGAAGTTCATATAAAGACCGGCTGTGACGGGCGTCATGCAGAGCAGCAGATCCGTGGTGCGGTAGTACTGCCTCATGGAACGGGCAAGAGCGTAAAGGTACTCGTGTTTGCAAAAGGCGTAAAGCTGGATGAAGCTCAGGCAGCAGGCGCAGATCATGTAGGCGGGGAGGAATTAATCCCTAAGATTCAGAACGACGGATGGCTGGATTTCGACGTAGTAGTAGCTACTCCTGATATGATGGGCGTTGTAGGACGCCTTGGCCGTGTACTTGGACCGAAGGGATTAATGCCAAACCCTAAGGCAGGTACCGTAACAATGGATGTAACAAAGGCTATCAATGATATTAAAGCCGGTAAAATAGAATATAGATTAGATAAATCAAATATTATCCATGTGCCAATTGGAAAAGCATCCTTTACAGAAGAACAGTTAGCGGACAACTTCCAGAGCCTTATGGATGCAGTTATTAAAGCAAGGCCGAGTGCGGTTAAGGGCCAGTTTATCAGAAGCTGTACAGTAGCTTGTACAATGGGACCTGGCGTGAAAATTAATCCGACCAGCCTTACAAAATAATTGTTGACAAATAGATCATGCAATATTATAATTGCAAAGTATATTGCCGAAGACAGCAGGTGCCGTAAGGCGTAACCGATTGGCCTGCCGAGGAGATTTTCAGAGTATGGTTGTTTGTGGCTTTATTATTTTAAAATTAATAAAGGCATCAATAATCAGAAAATATCAGATATTTGGAAATTATCATGTATAATTTTAATATCTGTTGATGAGATCGTATACCTCCCTGTCTTTGTGCAGGGAGGTTTTTTGCTGATGTCTGCGTCCGCAGTCTGCGAATATGAGAGCTGTTTCAGATGTAAGTATGCATGGCGGTGCATCTTCCGGCAAAAGTTTGTCTGGAATATGGTGCTGTTTGAAACGGATGTTTCTTCATTAAATTAAAATAAACAGATTTTTCTCTATATAAGCAGAGTTCATTGATTAAAATGTTGATATCTGGCGCAGTGTGACAGGCAGCATAATCTTCTGAGCAATAGAAACCGGCTGCCGGCTTGTTTAAACAGCCGTCAGCAGAAAAATATCAAATAAGGAGGTGCTCATTCGTGGCAAAGGTAGAAATTAAACAGCCGATCGTACAGGAAATTGCGGAAAACATTAAAGATGCGCAGTCAGTCGTTCTTGTAGATTACCGCGGCCTTACTGTTGCACAGGATACGCAGCTGCGTAAACAGTTAAGAGAAGCTGGTATTACTTATAAAGTATATAAGAATACATTGATGAATTTTGCATTTAAAGGTACGGAATTTGAAAGCCTGTCAGATTCCCTTGAAGGACCGAATGCAATCGCAATATCCAAAGACGATGCTACTGCTCCGGCAAGAGTGCTTGCACAGTTCGCAAAGACAGCTCCGGCATTAGAAATTAAAGCCGGCGTTGTAGAAGGCAACTTCTATGACACAGAAGCGATGAAAGAGATTTCCGGCATTCCGTCCAGAGAAGAATTACTCTCCAAGCTGCTTGGCAGTATTCAGTCGCCGATTACGAATTTTGCTCGTGTTATTAAGCAGATTGCAGAAAAAGACGGCGAAGCTGCTCCGGCAGAGGAAGCTCCGGCAGAAGCGTAGTAGAAATACACGCAGATTGATTATTGAATAAATAGGAGGAAATAAAAATGACAACAGCTGAGATCATTGAGGTAATCAAAGGCTTAACCGTATTAGAATTAAATGATTTAGTAAAAGCATGTGAAGAAGAATTCGGCGTATCCGCAGCAGCAG
>CAJUHV010000070.1 GCA_910586445.1 uncultured Eubacterium sp. | reverse complement strand
CCTGGCTAAAGTATAGCAGGCTTTTGGAGTTATTCCCAAAAGCCTAATTGAAGTAAAAAACAAGTATCCCTAAAACTGCTCCATGCGCAGCGGCAGTATCAGCTCCTGTCTGTGCCTTTGCCCTGTCACCACCACTTTCACGGGCCCTGTACCGTCTGCGCGCACTGCTGCCAGGGCTTCACCATAGTACGTTTTCACAATATGATCCGTATAATTCCCCCTCACATAAGGATTCGCACTCCCAAGCCCTTCAAGCCGGCCGTTTTCCACCTCGACCTTCAGCCTGTGCTTTTCCATCGGCTTTAAAATTCCGTCCTGATCCGTATAACGCAGCCATAGAAACCCCAGCCCTTTCGGGCAGATGTCCGGCTCCTCCGGCTCGATCCTCAATACTGTCTCTTTCCCTGCCGTTTTCAGCACTGTCCGTCCGATTTCTTTCCCTGCATGGTCATAAGAAACAGCCATAATTTCTCCATCTTCATACGGCACACAAAACACTGCGCGGCACTTATTTTTCTTCATCGGCTTAGTCCCGGCGCTTTTCCCATTCACCAACAGCTCTACTGCGGCAGCACGTGCATACACCTCTACGTCTGCCTTCCATCCGCTGCAGCCGTGAAACGACCAGCTTTCGACCGCTTTCGTAAGCGCCCACCCGGTAAGCCTGAGCTTTTCTTTTTGATAGACCGGAATCACTGCAATAAAAGGCCCTTTTTCCAGCTCAAAAGCCACCTTGGTAAATGCCGCCTCCGCCCGCGGCCTGCCGAGCAGGTCAATCCTCCCATAATTTCCTGTCATGCAGCAGGCTGCACCTGCTTCTCTATAGTCTTTATATTCCGCTGCCCCGTCTCCGGTCTCTCCGATATAATCTATGCCTGTCCAGACAAAATCACCGATAATACGCCTGTGCCTTTTCGCCATTTCCCAGAATAAAAAAGCATCCTTGCAGAAAGTTTCGCTGCCCAGAATAAGGCGTTTCGGATGTTTTTTTAAGTCATGCCGGTAACGGAAAATGCCATAATTATACCCCGCAATATCCATGCCTGCATATGCCTCCCTCGTCTTTAAATCACATGGATAAAGCGTCGCACCGCATTTCATAAAATAGTCGCCCATCAGGCAGGCCAATGTATTATAAAATTCACTGCCTACAGGCTTTTTCGCAGCTGCCGCCTGTTTTTTGGCTTTATCATCACTGTAGACACCCAGCCCGATCGAGCTTAGGAAATTAAAAAATATATTGACTCCGCATGTCACCGGCCTTGTCCCGTCCAGCCTGTGCAGATACTGCGTTAACCTGCCTGTCAGTGCGATTCCTTTTTTCTGTGCGGTCTCAGATACTTCATTTCCGGTAGAATACATAATCACGCTTGGATGATTATAATCTTTTTCCACCAGATCCTTTAAATCCTGTTTCCACCATTTGGTAAGGTATTTCGCATAATCATGCCTTGTCTTATGAATATACCATACGTCTGCATACTCATCCACCACCAGCATCCCCTGACGGTCACAGGCGTCAAGCAGCGCCTTAGAACATGGATTGTGCGCCGAACGCAGCGCATTATAGCCGTTTTCTTTCAAAATGCGCACCTTGCGCTGCTCTGCCTCTGGAAACGCACATGCTCCCAGTATCCCGTTGTCATGATGAATGCACGCACCGCGCAGAACCACCCGTTTTCCATTAATGCAAAAGCCTGCATGTTCGTTCCATTCGATCATGCGTATGCCGAACGTCTCTTCTACAACATCTTCTCCAAAGCCCACACGGCATACATACAAATGGGGCGACTCACAGTCCCAAAGTTCTGCCTCTGGCAGATCTATCCTAACAACTGCCCTGCCGCCATCTTTTGTCTGCCCGGCTTCTACAAACCGCTGCGCTGCCGGCGTGCCTTCATGCAGCAGCTCTATGACGACCGTTCCCGCGCAGGAAGTCCGCACTGCGATTTCTATAACAGCCGGATGAATGCTGACCGTATGTATTTTGACACCGTTTAACTTAATATATTTGTTCTTTCCCTCCCACAAATAAACCGGCCGGTAAATCCCTGTACCAGAATACCACCGGCTGTTTGGCTGGTCTGAATTGTGTGCAGTAACCCGGATTTCATTCATCATCCCGGGATTTAAAAAACCTTTTGTATCTACATAAAAATTGGTATATCCATATGGCCGGAACGCAGCTTTTTTGCCATTCAAAAATACCTCCGCATTATGGTATACGCCTTCAAATTCGATCATCAGCTCTTTGTCCGCTGCTTCTTTTTCCACCATAAACCGTTTTTGGTATTCATAATCGCCGCCGATATACCACCCGATATTTCCCCTGCCCCGGCTCTCTTCACTGCGCGGCTCAGAGAGCATGGCATCATGCGGCAGCGTCACGCAGTATGGTGCTTCATCCCTCGTAAGACACTTACAAATCCATCCTTCATTAAAGTCAATTTTCTTCATAGCTCCGCTCCCCGCAGTAACGCTTAAACAAAACACTGCCAGCATCATTCTGCATACTATGCCTTCGTAATTTTTTCCAATCCCTTCCCAAACATTTCCAACAGCTGTTCTTTCATTTCCTCTGCACTCTGCTGCATGCCGCCGTGATGCCAGATAAGTACCATCATAAGAATCGCCATCACAAAGCCGACCTGCTGCATATTTATTACAGATAATGCCCCTTCATTTCCCTCTGACGGAAACAGTGCATAAGAACGTTCCATCATTTTATAACTCAGGTTATTTTTCTCCAGGACATCTAAAAATTCTTTTTGTTCTTTCCAATATTCAAAAAATGATTCCAGCTCCGGGCAGATTTCTATATGGATAAATGCAGATACAAGAATTTCATCCATATGAGCATTCAATACATCTTCCATACAGTCAAAATATCGATAAAATGCTTTTCTTGGTGCGCCTATTTTTTCGCACAATGCCGTCACTGTAATTTCTTGATATGTTTTCTTCTGCATCATCTGCAGCAGCATCTGCTGAAACTCCTTCTGCCGTTCGCTCGACTGCAAAGTGCTACATTGTTTATACATAAAAGCTTTATCCCCCCCCCCAAAAAATTCCAGTTCTGCTTTCCGCATCAGCAGATACGAAATCTGCCATTCTATTTCTTGACGCTCAGCTGCTTCATCCAGCCCAGCACAGATTATTATATCACAAAACAGCAAAAACAGAATAGGAATTATTTATCTGATTTAGAATGAATTTTACCAAATTCGCCAACGATAGAAAGCACGCTGCGCAGACTTTCGTTTGTTATGAATGAAAAAAACAGGAACATCCTGCCAGTCTGCAGAATATTCCTGTTTTTCTATTTGTTTTAATTTATAAAGCAGTCAGTCCGCTCCAGGCAGCTGTGCATATTATTCATCATTTTAAGCAGCTGCCTTAATCTTTGCAATTTCTTCCTGGATAGAAGCCATTTTCTCTTTCGTCAACGGATAATACTTCATCGATATAATATTTAATACCCATCCGATCATCGGCAGGCCGAACAGGCAGACCATTGTTACCCAGAATATGGATTCAGAGTACGGCGTTGTCTGATCCGGCAGCTTATCATGAAAACCAATTCCCGCATACATTAATGCGATAATTGTGGTTCCCAAAGATGAAGTAATTTTATCAATAAAACTAAACAGAGTTCCCATGAGTCCCGGAACATATTTACCTGAACGATATACTTCATAATCCGCGCAGTCTGCTGTCATAGGTATAACAATTGTGGATGAAAAACTTCCCATGCCTTTCATCAGACAGTAAACAAGTACAAAGGCAATTGTATACAAGTTTAAGTTATTAAATCGAACCTGTGACGGATCTCCAAATCTGATCAGCACAAACAGTAAAACTGCAGAAATCATACCGCCGTATGTACCAAACAGCAGCGCTTTTTTCTGTCCCATATTTCTTGCCACGACTAATACCAGCACCATTGGTACGATAATGCCCAGTATAGAAGATACCCCTGTAAATGCCGTATACTGCGCATAGTCTCCAATAATAACGCCGAATAATACGGTCATAATCGTAGCATTTGTAGATACTGTCATAGATAATTTATCCGAACAGCAGGAAACACAAAGCATCTGAATTGCACGGTTTTTCTTTAATACTTCAATATAATCAGAAAATCTGACCATCTGTGCTTTTCCAGTTCCAAAAAATTCCGGTCTGTCTTTTCTCCAAAGCCCGATTACTGCGAATACGGAAAATACGACTGATAATAAACAGCACATAAGGAACAATGCCTGATGAAACGCCGGTACATAAAATGCAGAAGTAATTACGTTTCCAGCTTCATCTACTTCATTATATTTCGGAACAAGCACTCCACTAATGATCATCGGAATGACCGCGAATATAGCTGTATTATACACACTGTCAAATGCAGAGAAAATCGGTCTCTGTTTTGGATCATTTGTAAGACAGGTCTGTGCAGATTTTGTTACAACACACTGCGCTGTATAGCCGCATACCCAGACTGCATAAGCCACAATATAAGCAGGAAGTCTGACTGCCTGCGGAATATTCGGAACAACAAAGAACAGCAGCCCGAATGAGCAGATCATAATCACCTGTCCCAGTACAATAAATGGCCTGTTCTTACCAAACTTTCCATTCGTCTTGTCTACAATAAAACCAATAAATGGATCTGTCACACCGTCCCACACACGAAGTATTGTTGCCAGGCTGCCCGCCAATACAGAAGCTGCACCGATCGGCCCCATCAGGAAATACGTAATATACATCGTAATCAGCATATAGCAGTTGGTCGATGAATTATTCAACGCATAGAATCCAATCTCCCAGATTTTGGCACGATGTATGCCGGTTGCAGGATCATAAAGTTTTGTTGCATTATTCATAATAAACGTCCCCCTCTCCAATATATTTTTATCATAAATGATATTTTATTCTGCGACAAGGGACAAATATCTTTATTTTGTGACACTATATTCCAAAATTCCACCTTCTTTTTTATGCAAAATCACCATTTTTTCTTTTTTGCATCTGCGATAAATGACCCGGCTTATTCTGTTATCTGTCTTTCGGCTGATCCTTCTCTTTTGCCGGACTTTCAATAATGATATTTTTCGAAAGTCCGGTTAACGTCTCCTTTGTATATAGTAAATAGAGTTACTGCTGCTTTTTGAATGTAACTACGAATGCCCCTTTAATCTGCATTGATGTTGCCATATAATCATATGTTACAAGCTCCCACCCATCAGCAGCCTTTTCGTTAATTAACCAGTCTAACGCTTCTATGTCGTTTGCATCTGCTTTGTCAGAAAACCATTTTGTACCTACCGTTAAAATTTCTGTTTTATAAATATACATTATTTGTTTCATCCAAAAGTTTTCGTTTTCTTTCTATCATTTCCCCGATTCTCTCGATATACTGGGCCACATCCTTCACATTTTCGCACCGCCTGATCCGCTCGCCGGGCTGTACGCGCTTCGAAATACTTCCCGCTCCAAGCGCTGCAATTGTCTGTTTCTCCTCCATAATCAATATATTATAAATGCCTGCCTTTCCCGTCTTTGCGTAGCCGACATTCTCAAAATTGCCCGCCATATTTTTCTGGCGGTATAAGTAATACGGCTGCATTCCCATCCGGCTGCAGGTATCTGCTGCTGCGTCCAGATGTGCCTGTGTATTAACCATACTAAGCCCTGTATAATCTTCCTTAAACATCGAAAGCCGGGCTGCACGCTTAACGGCCAGCGAGTGCACGGTAATGCTGTCCGGCTCCAGCTGACGCAGCTTTTCCATAGTATTTTTTACGTCGTCCAGTGTTTCCTGCGGCAGCCCCATAATCAAGTCCATATTTATATTATCAAACCCAAGTCTGCGCGCCAGGTCAAAGCTGTCTATTGTCTGTCTGACTGTATGGTGTCTTCCGATCAGATCCAGCGTCTCCTGCTTCATTGTCTGCGGATTAATAGAAATACGTGAAATGCCGTACGCACGGAGCACCTCCAGCTTTTCTTTGTCTATGCTGTCCGGCCTGCCCGCCTCTACTGTAAATTCCAATAAATGTGAATAATCAAAGCTGCTCTCCAGCCTGGCCAACAGCCGGTCCAGCTGACGCGGCATCAGCGTAGTCGGCGTTCCGCCGCCGATATAAATGCTGTTTAAGTGCCTGCCGGCAAATAAATCTGCTGTAAATGCAATTTCTTGTTCTAAAGCGTCCAGATAGCCGTCTATGCGTTCCTGCCATGCACAGACCGGATAAGATGTAAAAGAACAGTACAGGCAGGTGCTCGGACAGAACGGAATGCCGATATACAGGCTGTAGCCTTTTTTATAATCAAGCCTCTGCAGCAGCTCCAGCTCCCGCTGCGCGATTTCTATGCTCAGATCAATCTTTTCATTTGATGTGCCATAGGTCTTTGACATATAATCTTTGATCTGCTGCGGCGTCTGCCCTTCTTCCAGCATGGTCATAGGTATTTTTGTCGGCCGTATGCCTGTCAGCGTCCCCCATGGCAGCGAACGTCCCGTATAATCCGAAAGCAGCTGATACAGCTTCTGCTTCAGCAGGTTTTTCGTATGCGTTCGTTCTGCATAATCTGTCAGAAAACATGCTGACAAGGCTTCGTCTGTCTGGCTGTCCGCATTCAGCTCTTTATTTTTCTGCGGCTCCAAAAGCTTTAATTCCACCCGATCCGGCAGATAATAAACTTTCATCCATAAATCAACAGGTTCGTCAAACTGTTTGTTTTTGGCACAGACAGAAACATTCTCTGATGGAAAAAAAGCTTTCACCAGAGAATGGATATCGTATTCAAAATCTTCTTTATTTAACTGCACATAAATCATTTTTGCTCCGCCCTGCCTATAAAAATGGATTATACTTCTTTTCATTTCCTATAGTAGTAAAAGCGTCGTGTCCCGGCAGCACCTTAGTATCGTCCGGCAGTGGAAACAGCTGTTCTTTTATGCTGCGTACAAGCTGCGACATGCTGCCTTTTGGAAAATCAGTCCTTCCTACAGAACCACAGAACAGCGTATCCCCGCTGAATAAAATGCCCTCGCTGCCCACATAATAGCTGACACCGCCCGGCGTATGCCCCGGTGTGAGCAATACGTCAATGTCAAATCCTGCAATCGAGATCTTATCCTTCTGCCCATGGAAATAATGATCTGCTGTAAATGCAAGCTCTTTTCCGATCATGCCGCAGCAGTTGTATGCAGGATTTTTCATAATCTCCTTTTCATCCTCATGTGCGTAAACCGGAATCTTATAATGACCAGCAAGCTCCGCCGCTGCCATGCAGTGGTCAAAATGCCCATGTGTCAGCAGCACCGCTGCAGGCTTCAGCCCGTTTTTTTCTGCATAATTTATAATCACTGAGGCTTCGTCTCCCGGATCAATGATCAGAGATTCTTTTGTCTCACTGCTGCCTGCCAGATAGCAGTTTGTACCGACTGCTCCTACTTGAAACCCTTTTACTGTCATCATAAACGTTCTCTCCTAAATATACTTTCTGACCGCTTTGCGTATCCATGCCCTTTCCCTATCAGCCGGATGTCCGCTCGATATCCATGACACTTTCTACCTGACGTATTTTAGAAATAATATGGTTCATTTCATCTTTTCCTTTTGTGCCGAATGCTATGGATATGGTCGCGATTCCCTGTTTGCTGATTTTTGAATGGATCGAATTAATGTCAATTTCCCGTTCTGTAAATATACGTGTAATATCTACCAGAAGTCCTGTGCGGTTGTGCCCATAAATCTTGACCTCTCCCAGATACAGTCCGTGTTCCCCGCTGCCGGAGCCTTCCTGCCACTCGGCCTCGATCAGGCGTGTCTTTTCCATATCAGACAGATTCATCATATTGATACAGTCTGTCCGGTGGATAGTTACACCGCGCCCTCTTGTTATATAACCGCAGATCTCATCGCCCGGCACAGGGCTGCAGCATTTTGCAAAATGGGCTGCGATATCATAGAGTCCGTTTACGACAATGCCGCTCTTTGAATTTGAACGCAGGTTTTCATAGCTGCCCCCTTCATTTTCGGACAGCACCTGCTCATCAGAAATCGGAATCGGGTTGTCTTTGCGGTATTCATCGTACATCTTGTTGACGATGCTTGCCTCTTTCATGCCGCCGTGCCCGACTGTTGCCAGACAGGAATTCCAGTCATGAAAACCGTACTTTCTAATTACCTTATCCTGATAAACCGGCTTATTAAATACAGAAAACTCAATTCCTTTGGATCTGCAGTAAGATGCGATCAGCTCCTTGCCATGCTGGATATTTTCCTCTTTCAGCTCACTGCGGAACCACTGGTTGATCTTTGTCTTCGCCTGTGTGCTTTTTACAATATTCAGCCAGTCATGGCTCGGCCCTTTGGAATTTTGAGAAGTGATAATTTCGATCCTGTCACCGTTTTGAATCTTATAATCGATTGTAACCAGCTTGCCGTTGACCTTTGCGCCAATCATCTTATTGCCTACTGCGGAATGGATGCTGTAGGCAAAATCTACCGGCGTCGAACCGTTTGGCAGATTTTTTACATCTCCATCCGGCGTAAAGCAGAATACGGCGTCCGAGAACAAATCCAGATCACTTTTTAATAAGCTCATAAACTCCTTATTATCAGACATATCCTGCTGCCATTCCAAAATCTGGCGCAGCCATGTGAGCTTTTCTTCTTCCTGATTGCCGCTGGATTTAACCCCGTTTGCAGCTTCTTTATATTTCCAGTGTGCTGCGATACCATATTCCGCTACGCGGTGCATCTCTACCGTGCGGATCTGTATTTCAAACGGCTGGCCATCCGGCCCCATCAGCGTTGTATGCAGCGACTGATAGCGGTTCGGCTTGGGCATCGCGATATAGTCTTTAAAACGCCCCGGTACCGGCACATAATTTTCATGAATCACGCCCAGTGACGCATAGCAGTCCATCACATCTTTGACAATGATACGGATCGCAAACAAATCATAGATCTGATCCAGCGTTTTGCTCTGGTTAACCATTTTTTTATATATACTGAAAAAATGCTTTGCCCTGCCTCCGATTTCCGCCTGAATGCCTGCCCGCTCGATATGCTTTCGGACTTCATCTGTAAGATTTCTGATATAATCATCCTGCGCCGTTTTGCGCTGCGCCACCTGTTCTACAAGATCACGGTAGGCAGCCGGCTCCAGATATTTTAAAGAAAGGTCGTCAAGCTCGATCTTTACTTTGGATATGCCGAGCCGCTGCGCGATCGGCGAATATATATCCATCGTCTCCCGCGCAATTTCCTTCTGCTTTTCCGGACGCATATATTTCAGCGTCCTCATATTATGCAGGCGGTCTGCCAGTTTGATCAGTATAACGCGGATATCCTTTGCCATTGCCAGAAACATTTTCCGCAGATTTTCCGCCTGTACTTCTACCTTATCTGCATCATAAGAAAGACGGCCCAGCTTTGTAACACCGTCCACCAAAAGCGCTACTTCCTTGCCGAACTCCTGCGCTATTTCTTCTTCTGTCATTACAGTATCTTCTACTACGTCATGCAGAAGCCCGGCTACAATCGTCTCTTTATCCAGCTCCAGCTCCGCCAGAATCACCGATACGCACAGCGGGTGTATAATATACGCTTCACCCGATTTGCGCTTTTGATCCTGATGGGCCGTTGACGCAATCCGATATGCTTTTTCTACCTGTGTAATATCCGTAGATGGATGATATTTTCGAATACTGTTGATCAGCTGTTGATATAATTCCTCCGGCTCGGAAAAATCAGGCATCCTGCGAATACTGTTCCTTCTGGCTCCTATTTTTGCTTCTAATTCTTCTACTGCTTCTAATGTCTCCAATGTGACGTCTGCCATACAAATCACCTGCTTTCCCGGCTGTTTTTCTTTATAATTATTTTATAATATTTAAGCATTATAAACAATTTTTAAGAAAAATGCAATGACTGTATGAAATTTGGCTTAATAAATCCTTCTTTACATTTAAAAAGGTATTCTATAAATCATAATACATCTTAAATTCTGCCGGATTAGGAATCATTTCCATCTGCTTTAGCTCTTCGCGCTTGCGTGCCGTCCACACTTCGATCAGACGCTCTGGGAATACACCGCCCTTTGTCAGATAATCATGGTCATTTTCCAGCGCATCCAGTGCCTCTCCCAGCGACTTTGGCAGGCCCTTGATTTTCATCTGTTCTTCTTTTGACAGCGTATACAGGTTAAAATCATACGGCCCCCAGCCATTTTGTGCCGGATCGATCTGTTTCTCGATACCGTCAAGCCCTGCCATCAAAATAGCGGCATATGCGTAATACGGATTTGCCGTTGCATCTGGATTGCGCAGCTCAAACCGCTTTGTTTCTGGTGTCTTTGCATAAGCCGGAATACGGATTACCGCGCTGCGGTTAGACGTCGCGTATCCAATTGTCACCGGAGCCTCATAGCCCGGCACAAGACGCTTAAACGAATTGGTCGAAGGATTGGTAAATGCACACAGAGAGGCTATATGCTTCAGCAGCCCGCCGATAAAATAATGTGCCGTGCGGCTTAATTTGGAGTAGCCGTTTTCATCATAGAATATAGGCTGTCCGTCCTTTAACAGCAGCATATGTACGTGCATTCCGCTGCCTGCCTCCTGATAAATCGGCTTCGGCAGAAATGTAGCAGTCTTTCCTTCCTGTGCTGCCAGATTTTTAATAATATATTTTGTAATCATCGTATTGTCTGCCATATCAGGCATATCTGCAAGCTCTACTTCGATTTCCATCTGTCCCGGCCCGCCTACTTCATGATGATGGTATTTTACCTTTATGCCCCAGTCTTCCATCATCATGCACATCCGGCTGCGCAGGCCATATCCTACATCCTGTGGTGCTGCAACATGGTATCCGCCCTTGCCTGCTACTTCATAGCCGTTATTGCCCGGCACATCCAGCCTGCAGTTCCATTCAGCCTGCCTTGTATCAATCCGGTATCCGCACTGCTTTGGCGTCACCTCATAGCGCGCACTGTCAAACAGATAAAACTCAAACTCCGGCCCGATCAGCATCTGGTCAGCAATCCCTGCTTCGCGCATATATTCGACTGCACGCAGGCTGACATTTTTCGGATACTGGTCAAACGGTTTGTTTTCACCCTGCCCGATTGTGCACACATTGCCGCACATAGTCAGCGTCGGCACTGAGGCAAACGGATCTACATACGCAGTATCCGGGTCCGGCAGAAACACCATATCGCTCTTCTCAATCGGTGCATAGCCATAATTAGAACCGTCAAACCCGATTCCGTGCAGAAATGTGTTTTCACCAAACCGCTATACCGGAATGGTAATATGACGCCACCGCCCGTCAATATCCGTCATCTTAAAATCGATCATGCGGATCTGC
Source organism: uncultured Eubacterium sp. (assembly GCA_910586445.1). Classification (GTDB taxonomy): domain Bacteria; phylum Bacillota; class Clostridia; order Lachnospirales; family Lachnospiraceae; genus Eubacterium_J. The sequence goes on along the minus strand of CAJUHV010000070.1, from coordinate 9,829 downwards.
TTTTCCTCACATAACTTTAATATTGCTTCACTGTTCCCCATTACATACTCCTTTCTTTAAATCACGATTATGTTTTTCAATATTATTTTACATGCATACGAATTATCTGTCTAGTAAAAATGCAAAAAACTGCCAAAATGGCAGTATTGCGGAAGTTGTCCCCGCAGCAGAACGTGATCTGTCAGCGCAGGAAGCAGTAGATTTTAATTATCTCTTCCATTTTTGCAGGAATGGATCTATAATAAATCTGAAGCACAGTTTATTGGAAGGCGGCAGCTCATATGGCAGATTTTATTTTGGACGTATTTGCAGAAATTGCTGATTTCTTCATCGATATTTGGTCAGACAAGATCATCAATAAGTTTGCCAGAAAACGATAAGCAGGTCATACAAAAAAGCCCGGCTGATCTGGCAGACAGCCGTATCAGCCGGGCAGAATTTACTAGATCGTGTCTTAAAAATGCTTTCTGCCAGGTGTGCGTCACACTTCAAACTTCTTGGACTACTAATGTCCAAGATAATGTGGGAGATTTGACCCGAATGAGGGCCAAATATACCGCGAAGTGGGGCGTGCCGTTGACAGGAATGATTTTTAGGGCACGCTCAAGCACGAGTCGGTATTTACTGCTCGCAGCCCGCATATTTTTCTGCCAGCCTCAATGCAGAAATTACCGGCACAATCAGCACCCCGCAGAAAAAATTGCTTACGCCGTGTATAAAATCCCACGGCAGCCCCGCTGCAATCCATGCAAGCATTCCCTTAAAGTTCAGCCCAAACAGCAGTGCCTGCACCGGAGCATACAGTGTTCCAAACAAAAACCCGTGCATGGCACATACCGACATGTATACAATAGGACATAGTTTTTTAGGCAGCTTCTTTGGCAGCAGCATGACAGCGCCCCAGAGAACTGTCCAGATATAAAGATAAGGAATCCACCATGTCGCAAAGCCGCAGAGCATGCCGTTTAATATTACATAAGTATAAATCGGGTACAATGCTTTCTTTCGGTATACGACTGTATATGCTGTCGTCAGCACACCGAGCAGGTGAATATTCGGTGCCAGCTCCATAAGCATTTTTGAAGCATACATAAAAGCTCCAAGCATTGCAAATACCGCAATCTCCCTTGTCGTCAGCTTCATGACTTCTCAGCCTTTAATAAATAAGTATCTCCTTCTTTTATTTCGGTAGAATCCACCCCTGACTGCGCATACTCATCATTAATATAAAATGCCCAGTACAAGCCGTCTTTATCATAATCAAGTGTAATGTTATTTACTGTTTTTACATACAGTCCGAACTCACTGTCTTCACCGTCAATCAAACCAAGTTCCATCAGCGCTTCTCCGACCGTCTTTTGATCTGTGTGGATTTCCCACTGTGTCTTTCCGCCTTCTGCATCCTCCACGGCAAATGCAAACTTTGTACTGCCTTCTCCCAGTATACCGCCGTCAGACTGTGCGCCGCTGCCCGGCTCTCCCGGCGTTCCGCTCTCATCTGAACCTGTGCCGTCATCCGTGCCTGTACTGCCTTCTGTCTGGCTGCTGCTTTCTGCATCCGTTTCATCTTCCGGCGTTCCGCTCTCATCTGAACCTGTGCCGTCATCCGATGTTCCGCTCTCATCTGAACCCGTACCTGTACTGCCTTCTGACTTCCTGCTGTCGTCAGCTCTGCCTTCATTCCCTGCACTGCTGCCATTACAGCCTGTAAACAGCGCCATAGCCACAATCAGCACGCTGCAAAGGATGAATGACAATAATTTTCTGCTCTTACTGCATTTCTTCTGCATACTCTTATCTCCTTTGATTATTTATTTTCCCATTCGGTTTTCATCATATCCAGTCACACCGGCTCTAACGATACTGCACCGGCCGGCACTCGCAGCCATACGCACAGCATTTCAAATAGGAATCTGCATTGCTCGGGTTTTCCGGCTTGGCAGGACATCAGCACGCCTTCTCAGACTGCTCCAATGGCTTGTCCCGAAACTGTGGCTTTCGGTGAGGCTGATGTCTTTTTATCTATCCTTTTTTCATTTTTTATCTATGCTTTCGGATCTTGCCTTACGGCGACGGGCTCGCACAGGATCTGCACCTGTTTCCCCTGACAACGCAATATTCATCATAACTGTTTGGGGCTGCTGCGTCAATCCTAATTTTATGCCTTATTTCCACATGAGAATGAAAAGATGAATAAAATTTCAAATATTCACTGAAAACAAAAAAATCCGGATGAGAATTCTGAAAATACCGTCAAATCCAAAACCTTTCCCTGACAGTATTTCCAGAATTCTCATCCAGAATATATTTCAAATCACGCTTTATCCGCTTACTGCATATGCCCGAAATCATGCTTTATCCGCTTACTGCATATGCTCAAAATCACGCTTTATCCTCAGCCTGCTGACCGCCCTTGCCAGCTGTGCCTGCGCGATGCGGTTTTCCTGTATGCTCCTTTTCTGCAGCAGCGCTTCTTTTGCTTCATCTGCAGCCCTTTTCGCCCTGTTTTCATCGATTTCTTCCGGGCGTTCGGCAGAATCAACGAGTACCAGCACTTCATTATTCTCGATCTTGACCAGTCCTTCGGACACAGAAGCGATCTGTACCGGCTGCCCCGGCACACGAAAAGACAGCATGCCCGGTACCACTGCCCCGATGGCATTGCAGTGGTGTGCCTGAATGCCGTACTGCCCCATCAGGGCAGGCACACTCATATATTCACATGGCCCCTCATAAAATACACAGTCAGCAGCCAGAATCGATGCTTGAAAAACACTCATCTGCTTTCTATCCTCCTACGCTTCTTCGATCTGCTTCGCTTTTTCTGCTACGTCATCAATCGTGCCTACGTTGTAAAACGCTGCCTCTGGATATGCATCCATCTTTCCGTCTATAATCGCCTTAAAGCCGCGTATTGTTTCACGCAGCGGCACATATATGCCCGGAATTCCGGTAAACTTCTCAGCTACATGCGTAGGCTGCGCCAGGAATCTTTGAATCTTTCTTGCCCGCGCCACCGTCAGCTTATCGGAATCGCTCAATTCGTCCATGCCTAAGATCGCGATAATATCCTGCAGCTCATTGTATTTCTGCAGTATTTCCTGTACCCTGCGGGCAATCTCATAATGCTCGCTGCCTACGATATCTGCCTCTAAAATACGGGAAGTAGAGGCCAGCGGGTCTACTGCCGGATAAATGCCCTGCTCCGCAATCTTACGGCTCAGCACCGTAGTTGCATCCAGGTGCGTAAAAGTCGTCGCCGGAGCCGGGTCTGTCAGGTCATCTGCCGGCACATATACCGCCTGTACCGAAGTAACCGAACCGCTTGTCGTAGATGTGATCCGCTCCTGAAGCGCGCCCATTTCACTTGCCAGCGTAGGCTGATAGCCCACGGCGGACGGCATACGTCCAAGCAGCGTAGATACTTCGCTGCCCGCCTGTACAAAACGGAATATATTATCGATAAAAAGCAGCACATCCTTATGCTCCTCATCCCGGAAATATTCAGCCATCGTCAGCCCGGAAAGTGCAACACGCATACGTACGCCCGGTGATTCATTCATCTGTCCGAATACGAGCGCCGTCTTATCTGATACTCCGCTCTCGCGCATCTCATTCCATAAATCATTGCCTTCCCTGCTCCGTTCTCCGACTCCGGTAAAAATCGAATAACCGCCATGCTCCATTGCCACATTGTGGATCAGCTCCTGGATCAGAACCGTTTTCCCGACACCTGCCCCGCCGAACAGGCCGATTTTTCCGCCCTTTGGATATGGCTCCAAAAGGTCGATTACTTTAATGCCAGTTTCCAATATTTCCACAACCGGACGCTGCTGGGCAAAGGCAGGTGCTTTCCTGTGAATTTCCCACTTTTTCGTTTCCTTTGACACATCAGGGCCGCCGTCAATCGGCTCTCCTAAGACGTTAAACATCCGCCCGAGCGTGCAGCTGCCTACCGGAACACGTATGCCCCGTCCATCTGCCCTTACTGCCATGCCCCGCGCCAGACTTTCACTCTCTGCAAGCATAATGCAGCGGACAGTATCCTTTCCTACATGCTGTGCTACTTCCATCACACGTTCTTTTCCGTCCACAGATACCGTCAGCGCCTCCTTGATCTTGGGCAGATGGCCATGCTCGAATTCGACATCCACAACCGGTCCGGAAACTTCCACAATTTTACCAATTTTTACATTGCCGGCTGTAACGATTGCATTGATTGCATTGATTGCCTCCATTTATTTCACGCCTCCTTGGCTTGCTTTGCCATTCGTTTTCTTTTCTGCGCTTTTGCACCAGAAGATACCTCGGTAATTTCCTGTGTAATCGCTGCCTGCCTGACACGGTTATACTCTACGGACAGCTCGCCCAGCATATTTTCTGCATTCTGGTTCGCTGCATCCATCGCCGTCATACGGGCGTTCTGCTCACTGCAGAAGCTGTCCACCAGCGCACTGTATATAAACCCCGACACGTAGCTTTCCATTACGCCGTCTAATACCGCTTCAATCGACGGAAAAAATTCAAACGGTGAGGCTACTGCCCGTTCATGGGCATCCGCAGCAAACTGCCTGCGGTGAAACGGCAGAAGCCTTGTAGAAACAGCTTCTGTCGCCATTCCATTTTTAAAATCCGTATATATAATAAAGATTTTTTTTAATTCTCCTTCGTCAAACAGCTCCAGTAGATGCTCGCTGATTTCCCGTGCCCTGTGCATGGTAGGATTCTGAGCGGTATATAGAAAGCTGCGTTCAATCGGAACATGATGCTGCGAAAAAAACTGCCGTCCGTATTCCCCGACTACAAACAGCTTTGTATCCTGATGCTCCGCCAGAAGCCTCTGCGCCTCTTTGATCACATTCTGGTTATAAGCGCCCGCAAGCCCCTTATCCGCAGTAATAACAAGGCACCCGTATGTACCTTCTGGTATATGGCTGTTGTCTGCCGGATAAAAATACCTGCTCTTTACCGCCTCATCCGTTCGAAAAATCCGCTTAATCTCAGCCTGCAGGGCGTTAAAATACGGCCTGGTCTTATCAAGCTCTGCTTTTGCCTTACGCACTTTGGTAGAAGCAATCAGATACATGGCATTTGTTATTTTCTGCGTATCATGAATACTTTCCATCCTGCTTTTGATTTCTTTCGTATTCGCCATCTATGCTCACCGTCCTGTCTGGATCTTCATACATCCTGCTTTTGATCTGCACAGGCTGCTCTGTTTACTGACGTCCTGTTTCCCAGCTCTGCTGCCCACAGCCGCAAATCCTGTACAGACTACTGCGTTTTCACGGATTTTACAAAATCCTGTGCGAGATGAATAATGCTTTGTTTGATCTCATCTGAAAGCTGTCCCGTCCGTTCTATTTCGCTGCATATATGCGGTGCCTTTTCCTCAATCCACTGAATCAGCCTCCTGCCGTATGCATCTATCTCATCCACAGGCACATCGATCAGTACACGGCCAAGCGCTGCTACCAGCAGTATAACCTGCTCATGCTGTTTCAGCGGCTGATACTGTGCCTGGCGCAGCAGGTGCATAAGCCCCTGTCCATAGACCAGCTGTTTTTTCGTAGCGTCATCCAGATCACTGGAAAACTGTGTAAATACTTCCATCTCGCGGTACTGTGCCAGATCCAGCCGGATTGCTCCCGCTGCCTTTTTCATAGCCTTCGTCTGGGCATCCCCGCCGACACGGGATACGGAAATACCTACATTGACCGCCGGACGCTGGCCTGCAAAAAACAAATCGCTTTCCAAAAAAATCTGCCCGTCCGTAATTGAAATTATATTAGTCGGTATATACGCAGATACATCTCCTGCCTGCGTCTCTACAATCGGAAGTGCCGTCATGCTGCCGCCTCCCCGCTCATCGGATAAATGCGCCGAACGCTCCAGCAGACGGGAATGCAGGTAAAACACATCTCCCGGATATGCCTCGCGTCCTGGAGAACGCTCCAACAGAAGGCTGAGTGCCCTGTATGCGATCGCATGCTTGGACAGATCATCGTATACAATCAGCACATCCCGCCCTTTGTTCATAAAATATTCGCCAAGCGCACATCCTGCATAAGGTGCAATATACTGCAGCGGTGCCGCATCGCTGGCTGTCGCGCACAGTACTACACAGTAGTCCATCGCATCATGCCGCCTAAGCGTTTCTGTCAGCTGTGCGACTGAGCTGGCTTTCTGTCCGATTGCCACATAGATGCAGATCACGTCCTTGCCCTTCTGGTTTAAGATCGTATCAAGCGCGATTGCTGTCTTTCCGGTCTGGCGGTCTCCGATAATCAGCTCACGCTGTCCCCTGCCGATCGGAAACATAGAATCAATCGCAAGAAGTCCTGTTTCCATAGGTGTATTTACCGGCTGGCGGTCTATAATGCCTGGTGCAGGCGACTCAATGGGACGATATCCTTCCGCTGTAATCTGCTCCTTGCCATCCAGCGGATCGCCGAGCGCATCGACTACCCTGCCGATAAACGCATCCCCGACAGGCATTCCCGCTGTCTTTCCGGTACGCTTTACGGTACTGCCTTCCATAATATCCTGTTCGTCCCCAAACAGAACGCAGCCGATATAGTCCCTCTTTAAATCCTGTACCATGCCTCGTATACCATTGGAAAAAATTAAGATCTCTCCATATTCCGCATGCTTTAATCCGTCTACCGTAGCTATGCCGTCGCCGACTGTCGCCACGACGCCGATCTCTTCAGCCAGCGCCTTCGGCGTCCAGTTGCGGAGGTTTTCCTGCAGCAGCGGAACTACATTGCCGTCACTATATTTTGCAAGTTTCATCCACTCCGCCTGCAGCTGCTTTAAACGGCTTTCCGTGCTCCAGTCATAAATATCATTTCCGGCTATCAGCCGAAAGCCGCCCTTGATCTTTTTATCTTCCATCCATTCCAGATTGACATCCGCCTCATATTTATCTCTCAAAAATCTGCTGATCTGCTCAAACCGCACTGGATCGGGGCGGACAGAACTACATAAAAAAGCTTCCATTGTATCTTTTGTATCTTTTGCATCTTTCTTTTTATTGTCTGTGCGATTCATTCACCCCACCTCCTTCTGCTGCCCGCAGAAACTGATCATATACATCATCCATCGACTCCATAACCAGCTTTTGTGTCGCAACAGCTGCCAGCTTTGCAATATCCTGCTGGGTCTGGACAAGTATTTTTTCACGCTCTTTTCTTGCACCATCCTGCGCATCTGCAAGCATCTTCTCTGCCTGCTTTTTCGCACTTTTTAACTGCTCATCCGCTGACTGCTCTGCTTCTAACGCAGCCTTTGCCTTTAGCTGACTGATTTCATCATCGGCCTGTTCAATCTGTTTTTGATACAATTCTTCCAGATTCTTTGCCTTTTCCAGTTTTTCCTTTGTTTCATCATCAAGCTGTTTATAGTAGGCAGTCCGCTTATCCATGAAATCTTTTACTGGTTTATACAGCAGCAGATACAATCCTGCTAAAAGAATAGAAAAATTGAACAAATGCAGCAGGATCTGCTGCCAGTCAATATTCAAAGGGATATTCATGCCGACCACCTTCCTTACATTACAAATATGATCAGGATCGCTACAATCAGTGCGTATATAATCGCTGTCTCAATAAATACAAGGCCGAGCATCAGCGTCGTACGAATCTTTCCCTCCGCTTCCGGCTGGCGTGCAATGCCTTCCACCGACTTACCGACTGCAATACCCATGCCGACTGCACCTGCCGCTGCCGCAAGGCCGACTGCAATCGCAGCTCCCTTTGCCTTATCCCCGATCGGATCTGCCTCTTCCTGCGTCTCTTCGATCTCTGCAGCAGATACCGGCTGCACCATCATTACCGTGCTGATGGAACATATTGATAACATCATAAACATCATAAGCAGCATGGCAGCTGCTGACATTTTTTTACATAGTACATTCATTTGTATACCCTCCATCCTCTCAGGCTGCTGCCTGTTTCTTTCTATTTTTATTGTTCTTATTTTCTTTTACGGGCTTTTCATGCTGTTCTGATACTTCCCCATAATACAGTGCCGTGAGCATTGTCAATACATAAGTCTGAATCAATGCGTGCAGCAGCGTAAAAAGAACGCCTACGACAACAGGCAGGACAATACTCAGCTGAATATAATAATATACCAGCTCCGTCACTAAAAGCCCGCTCAGCAGTGCACCGAACAATCGGAAACTCATAGAAATCGGCAGCGAAAAATCTTTTAACGTATTTCCCACTCCCCGCATGCCGTTTCCTGCTATACCGCCTGACAAAATCACAAGATAAGACAGGCAGCCGAGCGAAACTGCTGAGTTAATATCCGACAGCGGAGCCGGCAGCGCGATCGACAAACCTTCTGTAGTAATCCCCTGCAGCCCGAACAATTCAAAGATCGTTCCTACAAAAATATAGGTGCCTGCGGTAAATACATAAATACCCAGAAACCCGTTCCGGTGCGGGCTGTTCGATTTTGCCAGCCCGTCAAACAAGCCCACCAGTTCTTCCAAAAGCAGCTGAAATCTGCCGGGAACATACTGAAATCTCGGAATCACAAAAATCCGGATCAAAGCCGCAGCCGACAGCAGTATGCCTGTTACCGTCACCGCCGATATAAACGCCGGATTGACATCCTTCATTCCCAGAAAGCTGATCCTGTTTGATTCATGCAGCACGGCATCACGCATTACTTCCTCTATTGTCTCATGCTTTCCCCCGGAGGAGCCTGATAACAACGCTCCGGCCAGAAGTACAATCGCAATACAGGCAAATACGGCTATGCCGGCTTTCTTTTCTTTTTTGCCCATAGGCAAGCTCCTTTCTGACAAAAAATAAATGTCCCTTTGCCGTCGCTGCTGGCGGGAACATTTATCGTCTGAAACATATATGAAGAAATACAAGAACTCCAGCCGGATTTGCATAAAAGCCTGCTAGATTTCCAAGCATTATTTTAATTCTTTGATTTTGGAAAGTCAAGGATTTTGCAGGGCAAATTTTATAGAAAATTTATAAGAATTTTAGGGATATTTTTTGTTTTTTTTGTTTAAAATTTACACAAAAATCTAATTTCCTAATCGTTCATCGACTGCATTTCATTGTCAATAAAACATTCAACTGCAGCCAGAAATTCTTCTGCGCGTTCATACTGCTCCCGTGCATCCTGCTTCGATACAAGAAAAAAGTCAGCGTAATCAGTATTATTTCTGATCTGAAAAGCCTGGCTGATATACTTAGAAAATTTCTTATCAAATATACCTGTCTTTATAACTTCCCGCCATTTCCAGACGATACCGCATCAGATCTTTTCTCACGTCACACACAAATCTCTACCCCCTCCATCCAGATATTCCTGTAATACGGCAGATCTTTTTTATATATTTCAAATTCTTCAAATGGTATCACTGTCGGTGATACTACAATGCCATATTCCAGCTCTAGGTCCCCTGATACATCCCAGATCTTTTTCAGCCCTTCCTGCAGGTCCAAGCGACGCCCCCGTACAATAGCCGCAAGATCAATATCGGAATCTTTTTGATAATCCCCTCTGGCATAAGAGCCATAAAGCAGTATTTTAACAACATCTCCCCCAAAAACTAAGTAATAGCTTCTCGCCATATGCTGCAGTATAATTTCCAAATCTTTTTCTTCACACATAACAGATGCCCTCCACAGAATAAACCACCGCCCATCACAGCAGTCTATGCTTCATTATGCCCCACAAACTTATAATTAGTATTCAAATTATAGCAGATCACTCATTCTGTGTAAAGCTGTCATAATCAAGACCTTCAATTAGTCTTTTGGCCAAGTCATCAAAAATTTGGTATAATAATGGGGAA
>CAJUHV010000069.1:12447-21253 GCA_910586445.1 uncultured Eubacterium sp. | reverse complement strand
CCGCTAAGTGGGGAGTGCAGATCGCGGGAATGATTTTTCAAACACGCTCTAGCACCTTGCCAGTCCATCCACGCTTAAAACTACTCCAGTAATATACGAAGCCTTTTGGGAAGCTAAAAATACAAATGCATTCGCAATATCTTCCGGCTCGCCCATACGGCGCAGCGGAATCTGCGCGATCATCGGCTCTATGACCTCCTTCGGCACTGCCTGCATCATATCGGTATTTGTTATGCCCGGTGCAACTGCATTGACGCGGATGCCTTTCGGTCCTAGCTCTCTTGCCAGTGAAAGCGTGAATCCGTTCACCGCAAATTTGGAGGTCGGATATGCTATGCCCGCAGGCTGTCCGTAGAGGCTGACCATCGAAGAGGTATTTAAAATCACGCCGCTTTTCTGCTCTTCCATATAGACACAGGCTGCTTTCGTACAGTTGTATACACCCTTGATGTTTAAGTCCAGCACACGGTCCATGAGTTCTTCAGTATATTTCGAAAAAGGCGTGCTTTCTGATACGCCTGCATTGTTCACCAGTATATCAATGCGCCCATATTTCTGTGCTGCTTTGTCAAATGCCTCCTTTACCTGCGCATAATCGGATAAATCCGGCCATATGCCTTCGACTACTGCCTGTGGATGTGCTTCTTTTAGTTTTGCTGCCGCACGGTCTGCGGTTTCCTGACGGCTTGCGCAGAGTACTACGCTGGCTCCTTCAGCCAGAAATGCTTCGACTGTCGCATAGCCGATCCCACGGCTGCCGCCTGTTACAATTGCTATTTTATTTTCTAAAAGCATTGAAATCAAATCCTCCTGCTATATTATTTTACTGGAACCAACTTCTCCTGCCCGCCCATATACGGCTGGAGTGCTTTTGGCACATTCACGCTGCCGTCTGCATTTAAATTATTCTCTAAAAATGCGATCAGCATACGCGGCGGTGCCGCTACTGTATTATTCAGCGTATGTGCAAAATATTTTTCTTTCTTTTCCCTGCCTTTTTCATCCCTGCCTTTTTTCTGGACGCGGATTTTAAGCCGTCTGGCCTGTGCGTCGCCCAGATTCGAACAGCTGCCGACTTCAAAATATTTTTTCTGGCGCGGAGACCATGCCTCCACGTCACATGATTTTACCTTGAGGTCTGCCAGATCGCCTGAGCAGCACTCCAGTGTACGCACTGGTATGTCAAGGCTGCGGAATAAGTCTACTGTATTCTGCCACAGTTTTTCATACCATTCCATCGATTCTTCCGGCCTGCATACTACGATCATCTCCTGCTTTTCAAACTGATGTATCCGGTACACCCCGCGCTCTTCTATGCCGTGTGCGCCTTTTTCCTTCCGAAAGCACGGAGAATAGCTGGTCAGCGTATATGGCAGGCTTTCTTCCTCATTGATTGTATCGATAAATTTACCGATCATGGAATGCTCCGATGTACCGATCAGATAGAGGTCTTCCCCTTCGATTTTGTACATCATCGCGTCCATTTCTTCAAAACTCATTACGCCGGTGACAACGCTGCTGCGGATCATAAACGGAGGCACGCAGTAAGTAAACCCGCGCCCGATCATAAAATCCCTCGCATAAGAAATCACCGCCGAATGCAGCCTTGCGATATCACCCATCAGATAATAAAACCCGTTGCCTGCCACCCTGCCTGCCGCATCCAGGTCAATGCCGTTAAACCGTTCCATAATTTCAGTATGATACGGTACTTCAAAATCAGGTACCGCCGGGTCGCCGTATCTTTGTATTTCTACATTACAGGAATCATCCGCTCCGATCGGCACTGACGGGTCAATGATATTTGGTATGACCATCATGATCTGCGTAACACGCTCCTGCAGCTCCTTTTCCTGCGCCTCCAGCTCCTCCAGGCGTTTTGCCTCTGCAGCCACCTGTGCCTTGACCGCCTCTGCCTCTTCCCTGTTTCCCTGCTTCATCAAAACGCCGATCTGCTTGGAGAGCTGATTGCGGTTTGCGCGCAGTGCATCTGCCTCCTGCTTTGCACTGCGGGATTTTTCATCCAATGCAATGACTTCATCTACCAGCGGCAGCTTTTTTTCCTGATATTTATTTTTGATATTTTGTTTGACAATATCTGGATTCTCCCTGACAAATTTAATATCTAACATATATGAACCTCCATAGTTATCCCGCAGATTTCTTTCTTTTTCGTTCTTTCCAGCCCAAAAATACTGCTGGCTTTTATTTTGCTGGCTTTTATTTTAAAGGATATTTAGCAGTCAGTGCCTGTGTAATTGCAAGTGCCCGGTCTGCCGCTGCCTCTCCTTCCTTGATCATCATTGCAATCGCCTCTGCAATCTGATCCATATCCTGCGTATTCATTCCTCTGGAAGTAACGGCAGGCGTGCCAAGACGGATGCCGCTGGTAACGGTCGGCTTCTGCGGGTCATTTGGAATCGTATTTTTATTTGCCGTAATATGAGCCAGATCCAGCCTTGCTTCTACTTCTTTGCCGGTCAGTCCGTCACTTGTCAGGTCAACCAGCATCAGGTGGTTGTCCGTGCCGCCGGATACGATCTGAACGCCGCGGCTTAAAAGCCCGCTGCACAGTGCCTGTGCATTATCGATAATATTCTGCTGGTATACCTTAAACGATGGGTCAAGCGCTTCTTTAAAGCAGACAGCCTTTGCTGCGATCACATGCATAAGCGGGCCGCCCTGTGTGCCCGGGAAGACTGATTTATTAAACTTATACTTCTTTGCCAGTTCCGCGTCACGGCAGAGAATCATGCCGCCCCTAGGCCCGCGCAGCGTTTTATGTGTAGTCGTCGTCACGACATCCGCATATGGAACCGGCGACGGATGCAGTCCTGCAGCCACAAGCCCTGCAATATGCGCCATATCTACCATCAGATACGCACCGACAGCATCTGCTGCCTCCCTGAATTTCTTAAAATCTATTGTTCTGGCATATGCAGAGGCACCTGCAATAATCATCTTTGGCCTGCATTCTTCTGCAGTCTCCATCAGCTTGTCATAATCTATAAATCCTTCGTCATTGACGCCATAAGGAACAATATTAAAATATGTGCCGGAAAAATTTACTGGACTGCCGTGTGTCAGATGCCCGCCATGGTCCAGATTCATGCCCATAACCGTATCGCCCGGCTGCAGCAGGGCAAACTGGACTGCCATATTGGCCTGTGCCCCGGAGTGCGGCTGCACATTGGCATATTCACATCCAAACAGCTGCTTTGCACGCTCTCTGGCCAGCTCTTCTACGACATCCACGCACTCACATCCGCCATAATACCTGTGTCCCGGGTATCCTTCTGCATATTTATTTGTCATCACACTGCCCATTGCCGACATCACTGCAGGGCTGACCCAGTTCTCAGATGCAATCAGCTCAATATGGCTGTTCTGCCTGTCCATCTCTGCAGTAATCGCAGCTGCTACTTCCTGATCTACGGATTGAATATCTTCAAACGTATACATATCAAATAAGCTCCTCTCTGTTTTCCGATTCATATTCTGGAATATTTTTCAGTACCTGTCAGGCTTAATTATATATGGACAGGATGTGTTTTTCAAGTACAAAATAGGCAGATTTATTTTGCATACCGATTGTGAAAGCTGTCAAAAAGGCGGTACAGCCCTTGTCATCGGGGCCGTACCGCCTAATTACATAACTAAGCAGGCTTTTTCGCCTTGTTTTTCTTTTTCACTTCACTCGAAGACTTCTGGCGGATCTTCATCTCAAACCACAGTTCTGTCGCTATGCAGATCGATGAATACGTACCGCTGATTACGCCTACCATAAGCGGCAGCGCAAAATCCCTGATCGAAGTAACGCCGAGTATATACAGCAGCAGAACCATTACAAACGTCGTCAAAGATGTATTGATCGAACGTGACAGTGTCTGTGTAATACTCTTATTTGCAATTTCCGTCAGCTCTGCCTGTGTCACCTTAGGACGGGACTTCATATTTTCACGGATACGGTCAAATGTAACGATTGTATCATTGATTGAATATCCGAGTATTGTAAGCATAACCGCAATAAACGTAGAGCCTACCGAGATCCTGAGCAGCGCGTAGCACGTAATAACGACTAAGATATCATGTACCAGCGCAATAATTGCACTTGAAGCAAAGCTGAAATCACTAAACCTGAACCAGATATAGATAAGCATCAGTGCAACAGCAATCACAACTGCCCAGATCGCATCCGAGGTCATTTCCTTACTGATCGTCTCGCTGACGTTCTGATAAGAGATTGCAGATTCTTCAATCGAATAATTTTCTATAAATACATCTGCAAATGCCTCACGTTCAGAAAGCTCCAGACTGCGTGTCTTAAAAATCACCTGTGTGCTGTCTGCGATTTTCTGTACCTGCACCTCTGAGCTGCCCAGAGCTTCGTTGATCAGCGGAACCATTTCCGAATCAATCTGCTCCAGCTCATAATTTTTGCCGAGATCTACCGTAGTGGAAGTACCTCCGACAAACTCCAGGCTGTAATTAAATGCTCCCCTGCCGCCTGCGGAATTGACGCCTTCTGCTATAAACCCGGCTGCTATGACTGCTATGGAGATGATAAAGAATACGCGTCTTTTCGATATAAAATCGATTACCCTGCGTTCTTTTGCAGCGCCATAGTATTTGACATCCTTAAATCCAATTGCATGGATTGCATACATAGAATAACGCGTTACAACCAGTGCCGTAAACATAGACAGCACAATACCGATTGCAAGCGTATATGCAAATCCCTTTACTGTACCAGAACCTTTTACTGCTAATACTGCCGCAGCAATCAGGGTGGTTACGTTTCCGTCAATAATCGCTGACAATGCTTTCTGATAACCGGACTTGATTGCCGATCCGGTAGATTTTCCAAGTGCCAGTTCTTCTTTGATACGTGCATTGATCACGACGTTTGCATCCACCGCCATGCCTATGCCTAATATAATACCTGCGATACCCGGCAGTGTCAGTGTGATTTCAAACAGGTAAATAACTGCCACAACCGCTGTAGAATAAATAAGCAGTCCAAGCGTCGTTGCAATGCCTGCAATCCAGTAAAAAGCAATCAAAAATACAATAATTAGTGCAAGGCCGATTGCAGCTGCCGTCAAAGCCGTGGAAATGGCTTCTTCACCCAGTGAAGCGCCTACAACCTGTGATGTCAGCTCCTCAAGCTCCAGCGAAAGAGAGCCTATACGGATCTGTGAAGCCAGCGTCTCTGCCTCCTGGAAAGAATCCAGTCCTTCGATGTAAGCCTGTCCGCCTGTAATCTTAGACTTTACACTTGGAGTGCTGATAACCTCTCCGTCGTATTCAATCGAAATGATCTGTCCAAGGTGTTTTTCTGTCAGCTCGGCAAAGGTTTCTGCGGCCTCATCTGTAAATGTAAGGTTTACGACTACTTTGTTCATTCCGCTGTCGCTGATCGAGCCTGCCTGCGCTTCTGCTACATCATCACCTGTCAGCACGACATTTCCATCTGGGTCTTTAAACTCTAAAGAACCCGGCGTACCGAGATCTTCCAAAATATCATTCGCTTCTGTCACACCCGGAATGGCAACCGTAATTCTGTCACTGCCTTCTTTTGCTACCGTTGCTTCTGTACTATAGCCTTCCACACGCTTCTGCAGCTTATAGATTGTGTCGCTGATCTCTTCTGCGGTCGCGTCTTTATCCATAATCTCATACGTAATGCTGACACCGCCTGCCAAGTCCAGACCGAGAATGATGTTTTGATTTTCACCACGCCCTGACGGTGACAAAATAATGGAGGCATAATATCCCAATACCAGAATACACGTCAGCACTACGCACAGTATCGCAACGCCTTTTCCTTTTTTCATCGTTTCATCCCTTCCTTAAATATATGTGTTTTCTATTATAGACAGCCTTTTGTTATCCGCCTCAGTCATCCTGCTGCGCTAACGCCGCCTTAATCATGATTGCACACTCCACACGTTTTTTCTGCAGTGCGCAGCCAATGTCATACACATCCAGAATATTCCCATGGAAATTATAAGAATTTGCAGCACACCCTCCGCTGCAGTAAAATCTTGCAAAACATTCCCTGCATGATTCTTTGGCATAGACATTACAGCCTTTGAATGTATCGCGGATTTCCGTATTTTTGATACCGTCGAATACATTTCCCATCAAAAATCCGTCCTGTCCGACAAACTGATGGCACGGATACAGATCTCCCCATGGCGTCACCGCCAGATATTCAGTACCCGAACCGCAGCCGGACAGCCGTTTTGCCACGCATGGCCCGCCTTCTAAATCAATCATAAAATGAAAGAAACAAAATCCGTTTCCTTCCTTTTCCCTGCGGATCATCTCTTCTGCCAGCTGATCATACTGCTCATACAGTTTCGGCAGATCCTGCTCACGGATTGCATAATCCTCGGACTGCGGTGCCACAACCGGCTCTACCGAGATCTGCTTGAACCCTAAGTCCGCCAGATGCAGTACATCCTTGGAAAAATCCAGATTGTGGTGCGTAAAGGTACCACGGACATAATATTTATCCTGATGCCTGCTTTCAGCAAATTTTTGAAATTTGGGAATAATAAGATCGTAGCTGCCTGTGCCATTTGGAAACGGCCGCATATAGTCATTTACTTCTTTCCGGCCGTCTATACTTAATACTACATTCGCCATCTCTTTATTGGCAAATTCTATGATTTCATCATTGAGCAGTACTCCGTTTGTCGTCAGCGTAAACCGGAAATTTTTATTGTGGATTTTTTCCATGCTCCGTCCATACGCCACCAGATCCTTTACTACTTGAAAATTCATCGTAGGCTCACCGCCAAAAAAATCCACTTCCAGATTTCTGCGGCTGCCGGAATTTGCAATCAAAAAATCCAGTGCTGCCCTGCCGACTTCATAACTCATCAGCTCACGGTGCCCATGATACTCGCCTTCCCCTGCAAAGCAGTACCGGCATGCCAGATTGCAGTCATGCGCAATATGCAGGCAGAGAGCTTTTACAACAGTAGACCTGTCTTTCAACCGGTCACTGTGCTCTGTATAATAGTCCTCATATGCATCGGGACTAAACAAATCCCCCGCCTGCTTCAGCTGTGTGATCTCTTCATATGCTTCGAACACCTCAGACTCAGAATGCTTCTCATTCAGCAGTGCCGCAGCTTCCTGCGCCGTATGCCTTTCGTACAATGGAAGGACATCATAGACGACATCATCTACGACATGCACTGCTCCGCTGTTTACGTCCAAAACAATCGAGTAACCGTTATTTTTATATTGATGAATCTGATAATTTTGTTGATTGTGCTGATCCAACAATAAATCCTCCTTATAACCGCCCGATCCGGGCTGCATGTAAAAAATAGCACGATACGAATATATAAAACGCACAAATGACCGCACGCGGCGCGAACGGTCTTTGAGATTGCCAAATCAGAAATGATTCGTATTTTACTTATTCTGCTCGCAGGTCTGGTTTCCTACTGTGCAGGATGTCTTGCAGGCTGACTGGCATGATGTCTGGCATTCTCCACAGCCGCCTTTTTTTACAGTATTCTGCAGTTTCTTCGTATTTAAAGTCTTAATGTGCTTCATGATCAATTCTCCTTTCCATGTCACTTTATTAAAATTTGTACTGCTGTCAATTTACGCGTCTTATAGTATAACATATCTTTTCTTATAAGAAAAGCTTTTTTTTTGGCAGCCTGCTTTTTCACGCTTCAGCTGAGCATTCCCCCTGCCATGCCTGACAGAGTACAGAGCACAGCCGTAGTCATCATCTGCACCAATTGTCCGTTTAATCCCCGGTTTACAGCCAGATTTCCCATTAACAAAACTACGAAATAAAACAGCCCGACACAAAGGCCCCACAGATATTTCTTTCTTTTCTTCTTTTTGCCAATAAAAAATCCGCCCGCAAAGCACGATACAATATATGTGGCTATAATTCCGATACTGACTACCCCGTCTGCCAGTTCAATCCTGCTGATGACAGCTGCAAGTATTACAAGCAGTATGCCTGTAATCACATACATCGCTACAAGATCAATTAAGATCGGCATTGCACTGGTCGTGTCTTTTTCTGTCTGGTCCATATCCATTCTCCTCCCTGTCTGTTCAATCGCTTTGTCCTAATTTTAGTATATGAACGGGCAGGCTTAGATATGCTTTTTTATTCACTTATTTTCATCTGCTTATTTAACTGTTTACAAAAACAAATCATTTTCTCCCGGCCGTCTGCATATCTGCCGATCCTAGAAAATCCGAGCTTTTGTGCCACATGTATGGAGCCTGCATTTTCTGGATGAATAAAGCAGTACAGCCGGTCAATCTCCAGCTCATCCTCTGCATATTCTATAACTGCACGGCATACCTCTGCTGCATAGCCCTGATTTTGGTACTGCCGTCCTATAATGTAGCCTAGTTCCATTAAAACCTCACCGTCATGCCCTTCGTGATGCTCGATCCCTGCACGTCCGATCAGTTTTCCTGTTTTCCGTTCCCGGATTATCCACATGCCGTATCCAAAATAATGATACATGTATTGAATATAGCTTTTTGTATATTCCTCTTCTTCCTGCCTTTCATACAGAGGCTCCGTATAATCTGTAATGCCTTCTCCGTCGTACAGCTCAAATAACTCATCCAAATCTGAAAGCGTAATTTCCCTCACACAGGTACGCTGTGTATACAAAATCGTCCATGGCAGCCCGTTCCTGCGTTTCAAAACCCGGTCTAAAAACTGGACGCCGATCTCTTCAAATCCCTGCACGATCATATCCGCTGATGCCTGTCCCGTATCCCGTATACTTTCGGCTATTGT
>CAJUHV010000069.1:0-12347 GCA_910586445.1 uncultured Eubacterium sp. | reverse complement strand
GCTGCTTTCCTTCATTCCTTCTTCGGCCTTTTCTGCTGATGCCTGTTTAGCCTCCTGCACACTTTCGGCTGCTGTGCTGCTTTCCTTCATTCCTTCTTCGGCCTTTTCTGCTGATGCCTGTTTAGCCTCCCCGGCCTTTTCTGCTGATGGCCGCTCAGAATCCTGCATATTTTTTACTGCTATATTATTTTCTTGGATAATTGTTTTTTCGTAATATACAGACGCCATGCCGGACGGCTCCGCCTGTTTTAAACTATGCACATACGCTGCCAGCTGCGCCTGCCCGGTTATTACAACTGCCTCCGCCGGTGCATACCCAGCCTGTTCCAGCTGACGGCATATTCTGCCATATTTCTCCGCACATGTCTCCACGCATTTTCCCGTGCCCTCTTTTGTATCTCTGTATATGAATTGCCTGGAAATCCCAAACAGCTTCAATTCCCGCTCCAGCTTAGCTGTCTCTTCTTTATTTATATCTGTCAGATCCCATACTACCGCCCGCAGCGTCAGCTGCATGCGTATCAGATCTTCTGCCGGCAGCTCATCCTCTTTCCGCTCCAAAAAAACACCCCGCGATCTTTTTGCAATAAGCTTGTGTTTGAATAAACTTTCATGAATAAAAGTTTATTTTAACAAAAATTTATTTTCCATACTTTAAAGTATAGCATACGTTTCTCTACGCTTCAATTATTCAAAAATTAAAAAAAGCACTTATTTTCTCTTTACGATTTCTTTACAATCCATTAAAATAGAAGTAGAATGGTATCAGAGGAAAACAGAAGGAGAATAGACATGGCACAAAATCCAATTGTAACGATTGAAATGGAAGACGGCAGCATTATGAAAGCCGAATTATACCCTGAAATCGCACCAAATACAGTGAATAATTTTATCAGCCTGATTCAAAAAGGTTATTACGACGGCGTTATTTTCCACCGTATAATCAATGGGTTTATGCTGCAGGGCGGCGACCCGCAGGGCACAGGTACAGGAGGCCCCGGCTACACGATCAAAGGCGAGTTTTCGCAGAACGGCTTTGAAAACAATCTAGCACATGATCCGGGCGTTTTATCCATGGCACGCACGATGGAGCCTGACTCCGCCGGCTCTCAGTTTTTTATTATGCATAAGAAATCCCCTCATCTGGACGGCGCTTATGCAGCATTTGGCAAAATTACAGAAGGAATGGATGTCGTGAATAAGATCGCAGAAACTCCTACTGATTATAGCGATCGTCCGTTCGAGACACAGCGGATGAAAAAAGTATCAGTAGATACATTCGGCGTCGAATATGCGGCTCCAGAAACCTGCTGACAAATTTTTGATTGTTACTTTTCAGTAAACCTGTACAGTAAAAACGGCATTAGGCCGCAGACAAGAGGAGGAATGTATGGCTTACACAAATATTGAAGAGTTTAGTTCTATGCATCTTGATGTACTAAGAGAGATCGGCAATATTGGTTCCGGCAATGCTGCAACCGCACTCGCATCTTTGCTGAATACTGTCGTTGATATCGAAGTCCCCGTCATCAGCCTGGTCAGCTATGACAAAGTAGCAGATTATCTGGGCGGCAGACATGCAAAGGCGCTCGGCATGACCGTTGACTTAGAAGGCGATATCCGCGGCTGCATGCTCGAAGTCGTTCATCTAGACTTTGCAAAGCAGCTGATCAACACATTTTATCCAAAAGATATTACCGACCTTACCAAAATTGACGATATGGATATCTCCGTTGTCCGTGAAATGAGTAATATTACTACCGCAGCGTACGTCAATTCGATCGCTGCCATGACACAATTATTTATCAATATTAAGCCGCCAGACAGCTACTGTGACAGTGTCTCAGCACTCGTTTCCATACCAGCCGAAAAATTATCCAGAAGCTATGATGAACCGGTATTATATATTGATGAAAAGCTGCATATTGGCAATACAGAAATTAACAGCGGCCTGATACTAGTGTTAGACTCCAGGTCTATTCAGATTCTTTTCCAAAAATTAGGCATGCCTTATCTATAAAGGGCTGTATTTTACAAATAATAGAGCCTGCTGCTGCCACATACAATACCAAATGCGCTCTACGAACTTGGTATTGTCGTGTACAATAACAGGCACACTGCACGAATTATTTATTGTCATGAACAATAGAAAGCACGCTGCGCGAATTATTTATTGTCATGAACAAAAAAGAAGACAGGTAAGAAAATTCCTTACCTGTCTTCTTTTTCGTCTTGATCAAAGAGCTTTTTATTATCAAAAAAAACTTTTATTATCAAAAGACTTTTTATTATCTTTAAATCTGATCCGTTCCTTTATTCATTTTCCAAATCTTCATCGTCTACAACAGCTGCTACTGTACCTGCTACCGAGGATACCACCGTGATCACAACAACAATGATTGATAATAAAATGATAAGGCCCATAAATACAAGTATGCCCATCTTGTCCCTCCGCTCTTTCCTGTAAAGTTTTAAGGTATTTTCTTAACCTTTGCTTTTTTGCTCATCCCTGCATCCAGCAATGCGGAACGATATGTTGAGATCAGCCCTTTGGTCGGAACATATACCTTTAAAGAATCTTTTGTCCTCTTAAATGCATAGTTGCTGACATTGACCATTACTTTTGATTTAATTACCACTTTTTTCAATTTCGAGCAATTATAAAAAGCATAATTTTCAATGGATCTCAGATTTTTGCTGATTGTCACCTTGGTAATGCTCTGATTGCCACGGAATGCACTGGCATTGATACATGTTACCGTGTATTTGCGTCCGCCGAAGCTGACCGTATTTGGAATGACGACTTTTGATACATTTTCGTTTTCAAGCCCGATAACACGTACTCTTTTATCTGTATAGCCGGAAATCTTATAGATAATATTTCCGACCGTGACGATATCGCCTTTTTTATACTCAGAGTTCTCGTCATCCTCTACAGGTACGGTAATATCGACAAGCCAGACTGCATCTACAGTAATGTCTGCATTTACCATCCTGTAATTCTCTGTTGACCAGGACAGTTTGTATCCTTTTCTTCTCCAGTTCGGTGCAGAAGCTTCTGTGCCCTCTTCTACCCCCGCCACTACTGACTCATTGCCGGAATATGGATCACGGAATGTCACGGTATACAGCTTTTTCCATACAGTGCTTACAGTCCTGTCTGCGGTAACAACCGTATTGGAATCAAAATTATCTGTCCACCGCAGCACGTATCCTTCCCGTTCCCAGCCTGCCGGAAGATCTACCGTCCCGCCGCTCATAACCGTACGTGTCGTACGTTCATTTGTCACGGTATTATAAAATGTCACGGTACATTCCACATTTCTTGGAATATTATTGGAAATCGCATAAGTCTCCGCCACACTTCCGCTCTGACAGATAAAACACAGCCCGCTGCTGCAGTTTAAAAACGCTTCTGCGCCGATGCTTGTGACAGAGGCCGGAATCGTAACATTTCCAAGACCGATACAGTTGTAAAATGCCCGGTCGCCGATGCTTTTTACTGTATTTGGTATCTTAATCGATACCAGCCCGCTGCAGCCATAAAATGCCTGGCTGCGGATCTGTGTCAGAAACTCCGGAAACTCTTCCAGCATGCCGATCTGTGTGCCTGCCGGGCAGAGCACAAGCGTATTGCTGCGGTCGTTTTCCCTAAAATACAGTATGCCGTTTCTTATAAAAAATATGGAGCTGTTACGCACCTTTAATCCGCTCAAACCGTCCAGTGCAATACAGTTTGAAAATGCACCGCCTTCAATCCAGTTTACCGTCGGCCCGACCTCAAGGCTGTTTAGGCGCGTACAATTCATAAATGCTTCCGCCTGGACTGTACGGACACCGCCAGAGCGGCTTGATTTTTCGCCGAGCTGCACAGATATTAAAGATGTACAGTTATAAAAGGCCCGGTATCCTATTTCTTCTGCGGTAATATAACTTGTCTCATTTGTTATTTTAGCAGCTGTCTGTATAGTTGCTAAATTACTACAGTTACTGAATGCCTCCTGTCCGATATAAGAAATATTCTCAGGCAGGATCAGGCTGACCAGATCTGAACAGCCGCTGAACGCACCACGCAGAATGCCTGCGACTCTTACTTCAATTTCATTTGTATTTGATTCACCGGCTTTACCGCCGCCCTGATCCGCGTTACCATCTCCACTATCTTTTTTATATATAATAGTCTCAGGTATTTGTAATACTCCTTTATTGACTGCGCTGGACTTATAGCTTTCCACATTCGCTACAAAACCACATGCTTCTGTACTGTCACCTGTAAATGTAAAAACTAGATCATGTCCAGGCTGACCCTCGCCCGGTGCATAGCTGCCCGGCGGAACATCAGCAGCATACACGCTCCCTGTCTGCATTAGTATGCCCAGACAAAGTGTGACTGCAAATAAAATCCCAACATGCCAAATCCTTATTTTTTTCATTCTTTCCATCTGTCATCTATCCTCCCATTTCTACAGCCGTTTTACCCGCGGCTTTTTCACGCCGGAATTTCTCAGCATAACGCGGTACTTCCCGATCTGCGAATTATAAGTATAAAACTTTACCTTTGCATGGATATTTGAAAATGCCCGCTTATTAATCTTTGTAATGGATTTAGACTTCAGCTTCACCTTTTTCAGATTTGTACAGTTGTAAAATGCCTTTGCACTGATGCTTGTAACATTTTTATTAATAATCACACTGCTGATCATAGAATTGCCGTTTGCAGCATTGGCAGAAACTGCCGTTACTGTATAGCGCACACCGCCGATCGACACTGTCTCTGGAATCTTAACCGTAGATACCTGCGCATTTACCAGCCCCGTAAATTTAACAGTAGGATTCTCTGCTTTTGCTGAGCTGACTTTATATATATAGTTTCCTTTCGTCAGCTCCTTGCCTTTTTTCTTAGGCTTTACAATATCAGTATCTATGACATCTCCAGTCGAATCATTCTGCCAGACTGCATGTATCGTAGTGTCTGAATAAATTTCATCGTTCAGATCTGTATCCCAGGATAATGAATAGCCGTTCATCGTCCATTCCGGAGGTGTGGCAACGCCGCCTTCATCGACCTGCACTACTTCCGTCCTGCCGTTAAAATTGTCTACAAATGTAACGGCAAACAGCTTCTTCCATACCTGATAAACTCTTGTATCCTGCCTGATTGCAGTATAATCACCGCTCCAGCTCATCCTGTAGCCTGCCCGTTCTTCTACCTGAGGCGGCACGGCATCTTTGCCCTCTACGACTTCCTGAGAAGAGATCACATTTGAATAAGAAGAGTTTGTGTAAAAGCTCACCGTATAAGTACGCTCCAGGGTCAGGCCGTTATTTGCTGCATAGACAGCTGCCTGAGAGCCATTATGGCATAATACTGTCACCGTCGTGCCAGAAAACGCACCGCTGCCGATCGAAGTGGTCTTTGCAGGAATAGTCACCTGCTTGAGCGCTTCACACTGCGCAAATGCCTGATCACCAATCATCGTTACATTTGCCGGAACGACAAATTCTGTCATTGCCTTACATCCCTGGAAAGCCCGGTTGCTGATCATTTTAACGTCAGCTGACATATTGACTGTTTTTAAAGCCGCACAGTCCTGAAACATGCCGACACTGATTACAGTCACGGCTTCTGGAATCGTCACCTGCTCAAGCGAATGGTCGCCCTTAAAGGCCTCCACACCAATTGATGTCACTCCTGACGGCATAGAAATGCTGGTCAGTTTCCGGCACTCCGCAAATGCCCGCTCACCGATTTTTTTCACTGTAGATGTCAGTGAGATTGATTCCAGATTCTGCGAACCCCAGAATGCCCCTTCACCTATTTCGGTCAGGGTCGTCGCCAGTGTATCCGGCACCTTATATTCTTTTGCAGTATTGCCGATCGGGTACTGCTCCAGACTATATGCACCGGTTCCTGTTCCAGCCGTATAATAATACAGTGCACCGTCTATGATTTTATAGCGCTGATTGCCGTCCGCTACTTTAATGCTGTTTAATGCCACGCAGTCTGCAAATGCAAAGTTACCGATCGATGTCGTCGTAGATGCAATAGTTATCGTTGCCAGATCCTGACATGCAAAAAACGCCCGCTCACCTATTGTACGGAGCCCGAACAGCTTTCCATCCTTATCTGTCCCGCCGGACATCGTTACTGTCTTTATGCCTAGATGTCCGCTGAACGCATTGCTGCCGATTGACGTTACATTATAATCCGTCGAATTGGCAGAGTCAGCCGGTGCCTTTATAGAACCTCCCGAATTGCTGGATGATGAATTCGGCTTCGTCACTGTGATCTTTGTCGGTATATTAAGCTCCGTTGCCGTACCGCTGTAGCCGGTAATCATCGCCTCCGTACCGTTTATGCTGAACGTAAAACCGCCTGCCGTAGTCCTGCCGTCGGTCGAGGTATCTGCTACCTCTGCACTTCCATTCGGCTTTTTCTGCGCCGCGCTGGTAACGATTTTTTCATAATTGCATGGCACCACTGCAGTCGAAGTCAGCGTTACTGCTGCTGCAATCAGCGCGGCCCATAACCTTTTATTCATTTCTATCCCCCCATGTTCTGCTTTTGAATTTTTCTATTAGAATTATATACTATTTGCCCGCTGTCTTCAATGAAAAAAAGCAAATCTTTACAAGGAAAAAAATGCCAGCCCAAATATATGCCTGATTTATACTGAAACATTAAACCTGCCGCCCTCCAGAACCTGCGCCAGCTGCTGTGCCAGCGCAGCATCCATATTCTGCGCATTGGAAACAGCCGCCGTCTGTGTATCATTTTTGGATGTCTTTTTAACCGGATCCTGCTTTGGTGCCCCAAGATTGTTTCTGACAAACATACGGTCGGTATTTTTCATGATTTTATCCACCTGCCTGCCATATTCTGCCTCGTCAGAAAACACCTTGCCGACCCAGTACCTGCTGGTATCCTGCAGCTTTTCTTTATCTACCTTGAGCTTTCCGCTGCTCATTCTGGTAATCCCGATTTCAGACAGCTCGCTCTCATGCTCTCTTGTTAGCTTTTTTAATTTGGACATATAACGGTCGATCTGGTCATTGTCCATTTCTTTGCCTGAATCCATATAATTATTGTAAGTATTGACAAATGCCTGCACCTTATTCATCAGTTCGCTGCCTTCGCCGTCATCATAATCATAACTGCCCAGATTCTTTACCGCACGCCTTATCGCCTTAATATCTGCCGGAACCAGCTTGCGTGCATCACTGCCGGATCTGCCGGTCGCTGTCGCGCCAAATGTATTCCCTTTGTAAAATTGTTTTACATAACCTGAAACTGCCAGACTCATAAATATTTCCCCCTATCCGAAATTAATGCAAATATCATTGAAAAATGCTTTTGTAATATATTTCGTCTATTTGTAACATTTTCATAAGCATATTCTTACATTTTAATATTAAGAACTGATGAAAAATTCTCAGCGTCTGTCACTTTCTCTAAGTCCCCTCTCCAGTTTTCCCATTATCCAGGTAAAGAACATGACAATCACCAGATATATGACGGCTACGCCGAGCAGCGGCAGCAGAGGGTCATACGTATCGACACGGATAATATCCCCGCCCCTGGTCAGGTCGTTCAGCCCGACATAGCCACAGATCGATGTTTCTTTTAGCAGTGTTATGCTTTCATTGACCAGCGCCGGCAGCGTATTTTTAAATGCCTGCGGCAGAATGATGATCTGCATGGTCTTTACAAAGCTCAGTCCCAGAGAGCGTCCGGCCTCCATCTGCCCTTTATCAATCGACATAATGCCCGAACGGAATATTTCCGCTACATACGCACCGGAATTAATTCCAAATGTTATGACCGCGACCAGCACCTTGCTGTCCGTATTTACAAGAAACATAAAGTACATCAAAAGCAGCTGTACTACAGAAGGCGTACCGCGGATCACTGTCAGATACAGCCTTGCTGCCTGATTCAGCAGCCGGAGCAGCAGCCCGCCCGGGCTTTTCAGCTTCTCTTTACTGATCTGGTCATGCGCAGAGCGGATCACCGCAACTACCATCCCGATTATAAGTCCAATAATAAGCGCTCCCAACGTAACAATCAATGTGACCTGCAGTCCATTTGTAATATAGCGCCAGCGCTCTTTTACTACAAAATCCTTTACAAATTTCTCGGCAAATGTCTCTATCCAGCCCACGATATTCCTCCTTAATATGTAATACATTTCCGCCATATGCACTCTATATAAAAATAAAACAGATCCCGCATCTGGAGCGTGTTTGAAAAATGCTTTCTATCTAGAAAAAGAGGGCAGTTCAAATGCCCTCTTCGTATGGTCTGATCTATTCTGTCACTATATATCTGTCAATAATAGACTGAACCGTTCCGTCTGCCTTCAGCTCAGCAAGCGCGCCGTTGATTGCCTCAGTAAGCGCGTCGTTTTCTTTGGAAATTGCTGCTGCATAGTCTTCTACTGTATACTCCGTATCCAGAATCTTTAATCCATCTGCATTTTTTACAAATTCGATGGCCGGCTGGTTATCGATAATAACCGCGTCTACCTTGCCCTGTGTCAGTGCCATGACCGCATCTGCGCCTTTATTATAAGATTCTACATTTTCCTCTCCAAAATCTTCTTTGGAATACTGGTCTCCAGTCGTGCCCAGCTGTGTACCGATCTTCTTGCCTTCCAGATCATCAATGCCTGCAATCTCAGAATCTTCCGTAACGATTACAACCTGTACGCCTGTTGCATAGGAATCGGTAAAGTTCACAGACTCTAAACGCTCCTCGGAAACCGTCATGCCTGCCAGTCCCATATCAGCCCTGCCCTGTGTGACCGCAATGATAATAGAACCAAATTCCATATCCTCAATCTTTAACTCAAGTCCCAGCTTCTCGGCAACTGCCTGTGCGATCTCTACGTCTATGCCGACTATTTCACTGCCTTCATAATACTCATATGGCGGGAAATATGCATTCGTTGCCATTGTCAGCACACCCTGCTTTACAGTCTTTAAATCACCAGAACTGCCCTGTGCCCCGCTGTCTGCCTGTGTGTCTGCATCATCACCTTTCGTCTCAGCCTCTGTATTGACCTCCTGATCAGCCGAAGATCCATCAGCATCCGGCGCACTGCCGCATCCTGCCAGCAGCACTGCCGTCAGCGTGCATGCTAACAAAGCTGCTATTAACTTTTTCATACATTATCCTCCTTTTGCGGACTTTTCCGATCTAATTCCTTAAAACAAAATACCTTAGCCATTATACAAAAGAATCTGTAAAAAAGCAATATATTTAAGCATCTCAAAGACTATTATTTAAAATACTTTTGAAATGTCCGCATGCATTCCCTAAGATCAAGCGGTTTTGTCAGATGATCATTCATCCCGCTTTCAAAACACCTCTGCGCATCATCCGCAAATGCATCTGCTGTCATGGCAATAATCGGCAGGTCATGATCCGGCCGGTCAAGCGCACGGATTGCTTTTGTCGCATCGTATCCATTCATTACCGGCATACGCACATCCATAAGGACTGCATCATAAAATCCCGGTTCTGAGCTGCTGAATTTTTCTACACAGTCCTGTCCGTTCACCGCCCAGTCCAGCTTCAGCCCTACAGCCGAAAACAGCTCATTTGCAATCTCCCAGTTTATATCAATGTCTTCCGCCAGAAGGACATGCCTTCCTTCAAAGTCAATGTCCTCTTTATTTGACTCCTGATCAGCTCCGTCTCCTTCCGCATACTGCTTCAGCCGCGTAAACAGTGTAGATTTAAACAAAGGCTTGGATATAAATCCTTCGATTTTAGCATCCACTGCCTGCTCTTCTAATTCACTCCAGTCATATGCCGAAATCAGGAAAATAGGTATGTCATTGCCCACCCTGTTATGAATCTCATGTATCGTCTGCATGCCATCCATATTCGGCATTTTCCAGTCAACGAGCACAAAATGATAGTCTTCTTTTTTGTTATGATGCTCTTCGATCATATCTACTGCCTGCATGCCGTCCAGCGTCCAGTCCGCATGGACGCCCAGTCCCTCCAGATTCGCAACCGCACTCATGCAGAGCATCTCATTATCGTCTACGACTAAAACATTCCATGCAGGCAGCTTCATCTCATCTTCAGCCCCCAGCGCCCGCTTAAAATCTATCATAACATGAAAGGAGCTTCCCTCGCCCTGTTTACTATGCACCTCTATAGAGCCTCCCATCAGGGTGACAATGCTTTTTAAAATAGAAGTTCCAAGGCCTGTCCCGACAATCTTTTGTACCTTTTCATTCTCTTCTTCTCTGGCAAATGTATCAAAGATCTTTTTCTGGAATTCTTCGGACATGCCGATTCCTGTATCTTCTACCAGAAAATGTGTCCGCACATATTCTTCACCCTGCTCAGATTCCTCCTGCCATAAATGCACATCGATCCTGCCCTGCTCCGGGGTGAATTTCACTGCGTTTGACAACAGGTTTAACAGCACCTGGTTCAGGCGCACGCCGTCGCAGTATACATTTTCCGACTGTATGTCTTTGATAAATATATCAAAATACTGATTGCGTTCCTTGACCTGCGGCTGCATAATATTTACTATATCATCCATTGCCTCCCTAAGGGACATCTGGGAAACATTCAAGGTCATCTTCCCGCTTTCGATCTTAGACATATCCAAAACATCATTAATCAGCCCCAGCAGGTGCTTGCTGGACAGCCGTACCTTCTTTAGACAGTCCTCAACACGCATCAGATCCTGCAGATTCCTGAGCGCGATTTCGGTCATGCCGATAATGGCGTTCATCGGTGTACGTATATCATGGCTCATGCTGGACAAAAATTCACTTTTGGCCCTATTTGCGCGGACCGCAGCACGCTCCTTTTTATCCAGCTCGCGCATCTGCTGGACAGACTGGCGGTAATACGCCAGAAATATAATCAGCATTGTCACAACAATAACCATAGCTGACCCGATCATAATCAGCATACGCTTTACATCCAGCCTGCTGATTTTTTCATTTAGTTCTCCGTTTGGCATGATCGAAATCAGATACCAGTCTACGTCATTTGAAATCGGAGAACAGAGCATATGCCGCCTTTCCCCATCCACCCAGACAATGGCAGAATAACTGGAACCGTTATGTATAGCCGCTTTCAGCCCTTTGACATAATCCTCCGTGACCTCGCCCGGCATCTCTTCCATAATTGCTTTTAGGCGGTTAAAGTAATTTTCCCTAAATGCGCTGCCGCTTCGTATTACAAAAGTACCGTCTTTTTTAATCACATGAGAATAAACGTTTGCATTTTTCTCATCTAAAAACAATGCATCATTTAGATACTGCATCGACACACCCGCAACCAGAGCCGTACTGCCTGCACCGTCTTTTAAGGGATATGCAGCTGCTTTGGCAATCAAAAGATATTTTTCCCCATATTTGTCTATCGCCATCGCAATTGCAGACTGTTTTTTCCGCAGTGCCTCAGACATCCTGTCATAGTCGTAAATATCCAGCGCACTGCCCAGCAGCCGTTCTTCTTCGCCTTCATCGGAATAAAGTCCAAGATAAACAAATTCCCTGACTTCCGCACTGAATCTCAGCTCATCCAGCATCTCTTCCCCGTACGTTTCCCCCTCAGGCGGTGTACGCTGAATGATCCCACTTACCTGATTCAGCCGCAGGCTGGTGATCGAATCGAACTTCTGCTGTATCTGCCGGCTTACTTCGGTCATATAAATTTCCCCGATTTCTACCATAGATTTTTCAGTCTGATCCTGCATATACCAGATTACCCATGCAAAGACAATCACACATACAGCCAGAACCGTTATAATATTCACGACAAAAAATCTTTTAATTTTTTTATCCAACATGATGTCATCTTCCTTTTAAATTTTTTCGCTGCAGCCATTATTACGAAGTCACTCAAACTTACCCCAAAGAAAACTTTAGTGTCCGAAAATACTTTCTGTGAGAAGTACCCACAGGCACGATCCGCTTCACACCTAGTGGAGAATTCATCCCAAATTTATGAGGCATAGCGGGCTATGTTGATTAAATTTGGGATGAATTATCCGCATCATCTTGGACATTAGCAGTCCAAGAAGCTTGAAGTGGGGAGTGCAGATCGCGGGAATGATTTTTCAAACACGCTCTAGGCTTTATTTAACATCAGGACAGCTCCATAATCTCTTTTCGAATTTTGCGGATACTCTCTACATCACATCCTGTGCGCTCATTTAACTCCTCATCGGACAGGCCCGGATTCTTGGTCAGCAGATATGTCACCTGCATGCCCTGCTGCATACCCTGCTGCATACCCTGCCGCATGCCCTGGCGCATGCCTTCCACCATGCTTTTCTGCCTGACCTTTTCTGCCAGCTCGTCAA
>CAJUHV010000068.1 GCA_910586445.1 uncultured Eubacterium sp. | reverse complement strand
GGCTGCTTCAGCAGCACACCCGAACCTACCGGCTTTAGCCGGTAGTGGTTCAGTTATAGAAAAAACTAATAATAAGAACGGCGTATGGCAGAAAAAACGCAGAAAAAGAAAAACATAGCTGCGTAGATAAAACAAAAAGCCTGCATGAACAGTGTACAGATGTCTGAAAATTTATGCAGGTTCAGGGGATATAATAAATATGAGCGAAAAATGGTTTGTAACAATGAAAAAAGCAGATTTCGACGCAATTGGGGCGAAGTTCGGCATTGATCCGGTGACAGCCCGTATTATACGAAACCGGGAAATTGTCGGAGACGAGGCGATTGCAGATTATCTGGCGTGTTCGGCACAGAAGCTGCATGATCCGCATATGCTCAAGGATGCGGACAAAGGCGCGCAGATACTGGCAGGTAAAATCGGACAGAAAAAAAAGATACGGGTGATCGGGGATTATGATATAGACGGGGTCAATGCGGCATATATTCTGCTGACAGGGCTTCGGGCATGCGCAGCGCAGGCAGACCATGTGATTCCTGACCGGGTGCACGACGGCTATGGGGTTAACAGCGGGATGATTGAAAAGGCGCTGTCTGACGGCATTGATACGATTATTACATGCGACAACGGGATTTCGGCTGCACAGGAGATTGCTTATGCGGCAGAGTCAGGCATAACCGTCATTATTACGGATCATCATGAAGTGCCGTTTACATTAGACGAAAATGGCGGAAAGATTTATCATATCCCGCCTGCGAATGCTGTAATCAATCCAAAGCAGGCGGACTGTGCTTATCCTTATTCTGGGTTGTGCGGCGCAGCAGTGGCATGGAAATTTGTACAGGTTTTATATGAATATATGGGCATACCGGTGGAACGCAGCTTTGAAATGATTGCGCATGTGGCGTTTGCGACGGTCGGAGATGTGATGGATCTGACCGGGGAGAACCGGATGCTGGTGAAGCTGGGGCTTCAGGCAGTCCATAAGACCGAAAATCCGGGACTGCTTGCGCTGATCGGGCAGAATCATCTGGAGCGGGAGCAGATCAAATCCTGGCATTTTGGATTTGTCCTCGGCCCGTGCATAAACGCCAGCGGAAGGCTGGATACCGCAAAACGTTCCCTGCAGCTTTTGATGGAGCCGTCTATGGAAAAGGCTTCGCAGCTGGCAGGAGAGCTGGTGGAATTAAATGATAGACGTAAAAATTTGACGCTAAAGGGACTGGAAGAAGCGAAGCGCCTGATCGAGGAGCAGAAAATCTGTCAGGACAAGGTCATGGTCGTTTACCTGCCGCAGTGTCATGAAAGTCTGGCGGGTATTATCGCGGGAAGGATCAGAGAGCAGTATCACAAGCCGATTTTTGTACTGACGGATGCAGATGACGGAGGGATCAAAGGCTCCGGGCGTTCCATTGAGGCGTACTCGATGTTTGAAGAGATGACGAAGTGTGGTGGTCTGATGACAAAATACGGCGGACATCCGATGGCAGCCGGGCTTTCTATGAACAAAGAAAATGCAGATGAGTTCCGCAGGCAGCTGAATGCGTACTCCACTCTGACAGAAGAGGATTTTGTAGAAAAAGTACATATAGATGTGGCAATGCCGCTTTCTTATATCAGTGCACGGCTGATTCGTGAATTTGAATGTCTGGAGCCGTTTGGAAAAGGAAATGAAAAGCCGGTATTTGCAGTCCGTAATGTACATCCGCTGCGCGCCAGCATAGTCGGTAAAAATAAAAATGTGCTCAGGCTTCTTTTGGACGACGGGGCAGGCGGCAGCATAGATGCCGTGTACTTTGGGGATATTGAGGCATTTTTGGCGTTTTTACGCGAAAAATCATCCAAAGGGCAGGTGGAGGCGCTGCTTCACGGCGGGCCGCAGCAGATCAGCTTTTCGATTACATACGATCCGTCGATCGATACCTATCAGGGAAGAGAGCGTGTACAGATTATAATTCGTCATTACTGTTAAAGTATATTTACCAAAAGGTATATATGCACGCTCTAGTCCATTAGTCAAACTGTCGTATTGTATTAGATTTTATAATGAATAATTGTTGTATTTATACACAAAAGTGGTATAATAGATCTGAGATATGTGATCTGGGACTTGTTTTTAAACAAGATTATCGATGGAACCTTGACATTAGAATATCGTATTGTATTTATGCCGATGAAAAATAAAGCTGCATATTCAAACTTATTTACAAAAAAAGGAAGAGTGAGGTATGGTAAATAAAATTAAAGATTATAATGTAGAAAAGAAATTAAAAGTCTGCTTTACATTGGTTGTAGTTTTGAGTAGTATTGCAGGCATTCTTGGGCTGGTGATTTTATTCTATAGTAACAGCGCATATAAAAAAGCACTGGTACAGAATGGATTTTCACAAGGTGAGATTGGAATATTCAGTACCTTGTTAAGTAAAGAGCCTACTATTGTAAGAGAAATGATTTTAATAGAAGATAAGGAAGAATTACAGTCATCTACAGAGGAACTGGAACAGAGAAAGCAGTTGACGAATGAAGCTTATAAATCGGTGAGGGAGCATTGCACTACATCTGAGGAGAAAAAGTATTTATCGCAGATCGAAGAGCTTCTTCCGGCTTATCGTGAAGTGTTTGAAGAGGTGAAAGAGTATGCACTTGCAAATGAAGATGAACAGGCTCTTGACCTGCTGTTTGCAGAAGGAAAACCTACATTTCAACAGCTGACCGATGCAGTAGAAGGACTGATTGACTTAAATGTGGATATGGGAAATGAAGTAGCGTCCAGACTGACGATACAGACCTATGTAATGGGTGCGGTTATGCTGATCGTTATTATTACTGCAGTGATTGTTTCTATGCTGGTATCCAAATCAGTTGCCGGCTTTTTTGCAGATCCGATAGTAAAGATTCAAGAAGCGACAGCAGACCTGGCACGCGGAAATCTGGATATATATGTAGAAAAAATGTACGCGGATGAAATCGGTGATATGACGGATTCATTTAATGATGCAGTCGGATGGCTGAAAAGCTGTATCCATGAGCTGAGCCGTGTGCTTGATGAGATGGCAGCCGGCAATTTTAATGTAAGGACAGAGCTGGATTTTAGAGGTGATTTCCAGGCAGTAGACAATGCCATTACAACGATTGCTGAATCGCTGAGCAAGACACTTGGAAATATATACGAAGCTTCGGAGCAGGTATCTATGGGGGCAGGCCAGATGGCAGAGAGTGCACAGGCACTGGCAGAAGGTGCAACGGATCAGGCTGCATCTGTAGAGGAGCTGACCGCAACAATTCAGGATATTACCGAGACGGTTGTACATAGTTCGGAAAAGGCAAATGAATCTTACCGCAATGCAGAAGAGTTTAAGCGCAACGCAGAAGAAAGCAATGAAAACATTAAGCACTTAAATGAAGCAATGGAAAGGATTAATGAAACTTCTAATGAGATTGCAAATATTATTGCAGCTATTGAAGACATTGCTTCGCAGACGAATCTGCTGTCACTGAATGCGTCGATTGAGGCAGCAAGGGCAGGAGAGGCAGGAAAAGGTTTTGCGGTTGTGGCAGACCAGATCGGAAAACTGGCTTCGGATAGTGCGACGTCGGCGATTGACACTAAGAAACTGATTGAAAATTCGCTCCGTGAGATTGAGCGTGGAAATGAAATTACGGCTAGAGCGACCGCAGCTATTGAAGAAGTAATCCAGGGTATCGGTACCTTGGCTGCTTCAACAAATGAGATCAGCGAATTGTCCAATTCTCAGGCAGAGGCAATGAAGCAGTTAGAAGAAGGCATTGAGCAGATTTCAGAAGTAATACAAAATAATTCTGCGGCAGCCCAGCAGTCTTCTGCTACGAGTGAACAGCTGTCAGCACAGTCGGAGGGACTGGAACAGCTGGTGGGACAGTTTACACTGAGAAAATAGTTTTTTTCAGATGTTAAATACAATGCATGCTGAGTAGTACATCGTAATTATTCAGATTTCAGATGTTATGGGAGGGAAAGAGATATCCGATTGCAGGTTGATTGTGGTCGGGTATCTTTTTTATTCATGTCAATAGAAAGTCCGGACATCGGGCTTTTCATTGTACATGGCAATAGAGAGAACGGGCAGCGAGCTTTTTCATTGTACATGACAATAGAAAGTCCGGGCAGTGAGCTTTTCATTGTACATGACGATAGAAAGTCCGGACATCGTACGTGTTTAGGCATACAAGACCTTATAAATTATTTATCTTAAAACGTATTTACTATTTATGGACAATAAAACTGCGAGGAAGGTGACGTGTGTAATTTGAGAAATAAAAAACCGCGGATGAAAGTGCGCCATATGATTCTGGCTGCACTGCTCATTCTGCTGACCGGTATACATATATTATCATGGAATTCCAAAGAATTTACAGAATGGTACCGACTGCATGTGTTTCCTGTCTGGACAGGAACGCTTGGTAGGATATCGGGGCTGTTTCCGAGTTCGGTTGGAGAAGTGCTGATTGTCACCGGCGTCTGCCTGCTGGTATTTGAGGCTTTGTATTTTCTTGCTGCTGTAGCAGGATTTTTCTGCAGGTTTTGGAAAAAGAAAGCATTCAGACCAAATAAGGCGGCAGAAAAGCAGGGTCAGACAGAAAAGCAGGATCAGATTGCGGGACAGGTTCGTGCGGACAACCGGAATCAGCGTTTTATACGGACATGGAACTGCAGGCTTCTGGCAGGTATTTTTGTGTATATTTATGTTACGGAAACATTAAACTGTTACATGCTGTATCATGCACCTACGGTTGAAGAGCAATATTTTGGCCATAATAAGGAATATGGTGCGAAGGAGCTGGTTTATGCATATACGCAGATCGTTGCTAAGGCGAATGACCTGTCTGCAAAGGTAGCGCGTGATGAACATGGGCAGGCAGTATATGACGGCTCCGATGCACAGCTGTATGAGGCATGCAGGAATGCCATGCAGGCACAGGGTGAAAAATATCCTTATCTGGCAGGATATTATCCGAATCCAAAGCCGATTCGTGCTTCGCGTTTTATGAGCCAGCAGTATCTGCTCGGCATTTATTTTCCGTTCACAATGGAGGCAAATTACAATACGGTGATGTATCCTGCCAATCTGCCTGCAACCATCTGCCATGAATATTCGCATTTAAAAGGAATTATTATGGAGGATGAGGCAAATTATTTTGGATTTCTTGCGTGCATAGAATCGGATGACCTTTACCTGCAGTATTCGGGGTATCTGAGTGTAATCGGCTATCTGTCGAGGCAGGTGAAGCAGAGTGTCCCGCCTGAAATGCGCCGCGGGCTGATCACCGCCAATGACCAGGTGCTGAAGGATGATGTGTTTTTGACAGAGGAACAGTGGGAACAGGTAGAGGAAAAAGCTGTTGTTCCCACTGAGACTGTGAATAAAGCGACCAATGCCTTTTTAGAGAAAAACCTGACACTGAATGGAATCGCTGACGGCATTGACAGCTACAGCAGGGTGGTGCGCCTGATAGTCCGGTATTATTCGGAAGGCGGGTCCTAGAGCGTGTTTGAAAAATGCTTTCCGTGAGATGTGCTTCACACTTGGTACCCAACGGGCATGATATGGAGAATTTATCCCAAATTTATGAGGCATAGCGGGCTATGTTGATTAAATTTGGGATGAATTATCCGCAAAGTGGGGAGTGCAGATCGCGGGAATGATTTTTCAAACACGCTCTAGCTATATCTTGTATCATTTTTCTTAATGCGACAGCACCAAATCTGATCGAAGGCTACAGGTTCTTCTGGTTAAAAGAATAGATGGCAGTAAATATGTTTATGACAATTAATATTAGTGTAATGATAATAGCTTTCGTATAGCTGCTGCCATCAGCCGTGCCTGCTAATAATTCTACAGAGTCCATAAGGTGCGTAGGCAGGCAGTTATGGATTTTCGGAATAAGCCCAAGCAGGTATGAGGCTGCAAATGCGCCACCGGCAGACAAGATTACCGCTGTAGCGGACTGCAGGAATGCAGAAGCAGCAGGCAGGATGCTGATTAACCATAGTCCCATCAGATAAAAGCAGAAGGCTGCCAAAAAGTGGCTGCCTGCGGTGCTGTTGTCCCAGAAGAATGCATTGTATGCATAGGTGACTGCGTAGCCAAGCAGGTTTCCGGCCGTCCAGAGGGAGAACAAAAAGACGGTTTTGGCGGTCAGTATTTTCCACCGTTTCATGCCTTTTGTAATCAAAAGGATCAGGGTGCCGCGCTGGCATTCGCTGGTCAGTATGCTGCCATAGGTGATCAGCAGGATAATCAGTGCCATGGGCATGTTTTTAAAATACTGTGTCCACGAGGTAAGGGCAGTCACCTTTATGCTGCCTGCGATTATGCCGGATTCTGCCAGCTGGTCATTCATCAGCTCCATCATCCATGGCGTCAGCTTTGCAATAGCTGGATTCATTATGCCGAACAGCCCGAAAATAATTGTAAAAATCAAAATCTTTCCTGTGCGCAGCTGTTCTAACAGTTCTTTTTTCATAAATGCGGTAAATTGTTTCATAATCCTGCTGCCTCCATAAATAAGTCTTCCAGTGTAGGTTCCAGCCGTTCCATGCGCCTTATGGTGATCTGGTTTTGTGAAAGCAGCTGCATGATTTCCAGCATGTCCTGCTCGGTCTTTTTTGTATACAGGAGCTTTGTATGCCCGCTTTTTGTGCCGCCCCTGTATAAATCCGCAAACAAATCCGCTGCCTTTTCGTGAATGAATTCAATCTCAATCGAATCGCCATGACGCAGATTTTTTAATTCTTCTAAAGTGCCGCTCAGGGCAGCAGTGCCTTTGTGAAGAAATACAATATGGTCACAGATGCGCTCCACGTCAGAAAGAATGTGTGTAGAAAACAGGACAGTCGTATGATCTTTTACCGTACATAAGATGTCCAGTATTTCCTTTCTGCCGATCGGGTCTAAGGCAGAAGTCGGTTCATCGCAGATCAGCAGCCTGGGACTGTTTAAAAGTGCCTGTGCGATGCCGAGGCGCTGTTTCATGCCGCGTGAAAATCCTTGGATTCGCTTATCTGCCTGATCAAGCCCTACGAGTGACAAAAGCTGTGTGGACCTGCTGCGGATTTCATCGGCATGCATGCCGGTAATCTGCCCGCACATTGCCAGATACTCTGACGGTGTCATAAAATCATAAAACTCCGGCACATCAGGCAGATATCCAATATAGCTGTTTGTGCGGTTCTGCCCATAAGATACTTTTTCGCCGTTGACGAGTATTTCCCCGCTGTCAGCCTTTAACAGTCCGAGGATCATTTTCATCGTCGTTGTCTTGCCGGCACCGTTCGGCCCGATAAAGCCGAATATCGAGTGTGCGGGCACATGAAAGCTGAGGTCTTTGATGATAGAGGCTGATCCAAAAGATTTGGATATATGTGTAAGCTGTAAAATGTCTGTCATGGTCGGTTACGCCTTTCTGTTTTTATAGAGAGGTAAAAATGTGCTCTCTTGGGCTAGGAATCTTCCTTTCCAAGCAGCAGGTATAAAATCGGGCCGATAAACTGCATTCCTATAATAGAAACAGCGACCCACAGTCCGCGGCTGCCGCGTTTGTAATTTGTATGCGTGAATATATGCCAGAGTACATAGCCGAGCAGTGCGAACTGTGCGGCAGCTAATGGTATTAAAAATGGCAAGATTTCTGTAATGTTCATTATTTGATCTCCTTTAATTTAGTTTTTAATCTTTGAAATGCAGGCTCCTCTTCTAAGACAGCAAGCATAGGGTGGGAAAGGGTCTGCCTGCAGTCCTCCAGCACGACATCTCGGCTGCGCGGTGCGCATGCCCCGCTGTCAGACTTTTCAAACCATGTCTCAATCTGGTTAAAGAAATCATCGCCCTGTAAGCGCATATTGTCTTTTGAAAATATTTGGAACAGTTCGGTCAGGCAGGCGGTATAGCATTCCAGATGCCCGATGGCTTCTTTCTTTTTTCCATGCAGCGCATAACACAATGCTGCCTGGTATTCAAAT
This sequence comes from uncultured Eubacterium sp., assembly GCA_910586445.1. GTDB lineage: Bacteria > Bacillota > Clostridia > Lachnospirales > Lachnospiraceae > Eubacterium_J. The sequence continues at coordinate 13,406 of CAJUHV010000068.1, read as the reverse complement.
GCGGCGGCACAGTTTGGATTCAGCTTTGTCAGTGAAAAGGCCTCCAGCAGAGGCTCGATACGCCGGATCGTCTCTATGCATATCGGCAGGTGCTGCATATGCAGAACCAGGTATTGTGCGGCATCCCTGACCAGTATCAGCACATCGTTGTATAGGCTGATCTGTGCAAAGCTCTCTGCCTGGTCTGTTTTCCCTGCCATAGTATATGCCTGTGTCAGAATCGGCCTGCTCTGGTCGATCAGCTTGACCGGATTCAGCAGGTCTTCCAGTGCGTCGATGACCTCCTGCGGCCGGTTTAAGCTTAGCTTGGCGATAGCCTCAATCGCTACAGAATCACTGCAGATCGACAGGTCGCGGCAGTGCTGCCTGATATGCCCGCATAATTCTACGATGCGGCTGAGTGTTTCTGCCTGCACATCCTCTTTTGTGGACATCCTATAGTGGTTGAGCCACAAAACGCAGATCTGTATCAGAAATGGGTAACAGGAATAATAGCGCTTTACATAGTCCTGCGTCTTTTTCATCACTTCGTCAAATGCAAGCGAGGCAAAATCCGAGGCAAATTCCTGATAGAGCTTTTGTATCTGCTCCTTGGACAGCTGCGGACGATAACCGATGAGTGCATCTACAGATACATCAAAATATGCAGCCAGCTGCGGCAGCAGGATAATATCAGGCGTGCTCTGCCCGGTCTCCCATTTGGATACAGAGGCTTTGGTTACGCCGATAAATGCAGCCAGCTGTTCCTGCGTGATTTTTCTTTCGTGCCTGAGGCGGTAAATATTTTCGGAAATATCTAGTGTATGCATAATGCCCTCCCCTTCTTGAAATAGGTTCATCTGTTATGATTCATCATACGTGAAAGATCTGAAAAAAACAATGGATCAGCACGATACTTTGGATGATAAAATCAACTGTCAGGAAACTTGGAGCTGCAGAGAAATTTATTTTTGGTTCATCTCAACAAATAACGAAAAGTACCCTGGCGGCTGCATAGACTTTATACGCAGGATGTGGTATACTCACCAATAGATAATCATGCATCATTGACGAATGAAGATTTATTAGTAATGCGTCAATGATTATCGGCCAATGAAGATTTATTGGCAATCTGTCAATTTATCCCCAATTTATGAGGCATACCCACCGAGCATGATATAGCGGGCTGTGTTGATTAAATTTGGGATGAATTATCCGCAAAGTGGGGAGTGCAGATGGCGGGAATGAATTTTCAAACACGCTCTGGGAAACTTGAAGCGGAGCTGCTGGAAGTAATGATTTTTAAGACACGTGTTCAGAAGCAGTGGGAAACTGGCTGTCTGCAGAAGGAGGTTTATGGAAAGAATTGTGAGAAGGGTAGCTGATGGGGGGTTTTCATTTTTTGAACTTTTATTAGATGAAAATCTATGCAGCGGAACAGTCTGGGTGGATACAGAGCTGGTGAAGGAATTGGGCGGCGTGAATACATATCTGGCTGCAAAGCAAAAATATGAATTACTGCTGCGTGCAGCACTGGATGTGAATGTGGAGCTGTACGAAGGAGAGAAGGACGACAGGCAGTATGTAGCGCTGCTGGATGATGAGCCGGATAAATTAATAGCAGCCGGGTGGAAGACAGACTGCTATGTGATTGGAAAATACAGTGAACTGCTCCGGGAGCATGAACTATTTAATTTATGTTTGCAGGCCGTCATAAAGGAAGCGCAGGAAGTGGAACGGCTGAATAAAACTCTTTTATATTTAGAGCAGATGATCGGGCGTACCGGGAAATACTGGCAGATTGACGAAGGTGCAGAGCCTATTTTGATCTATTGTGAAGGCCGTATAGAATGTGATGTATTAAATACATTTTCAAAGCAGCTGGGCCTGGCGCTTGAGCAGATGGGGAAAAAAGTAATTTTATATGATTGTAAAGAAATGGACATGAACCAGTGGATGGATCTGTGCATGGGGCAGCATTTTCAGGCAGTGATCGGCATGCAGAGCGCAGTGTTTTCTGAGAAAGCAGACCGGGTATGCGGGAAGTATCTCCATGACTATGTGCATGGCCCGAAATTTAACTATATCTTTGATCATCCGGTAATGATGCATAAGTATTTAGAATACAGTGCCGATGACTTTTATCTGCTGCTGCACGATGCCGGCCATATGGCATTTGCAGAAAAATATTTAAAAAAGAGGAGCTGGCTGATGCCTTTAGCCGGGATCAAAAGCGCAGGCGGAATGCATGAGGAAGACAGATGTTATGATATAACATTTATAGGAATATATGGAGACTATAGAAAAGAAGTGCGCATCATACATCAAATGAACCGGAGGCTTCGCTTTATAGCAAACAGATTTTTGCTTAAAATGCGCAGAAATACAAATCTGACGGCTGAGCAGGCACTGACAGAGACACTGGCAGAAAGAGGGATCTATCCTTTGGAACAGGAATTTTTAGAGCTGCTTTACGAGCTGCGCGTTGTGATCAGCTGTGTGATGCATTATTATCGCGACAGGGTGATCCATGTGCTGCTGGAAAGCGGGCTTTGTCTGGATGTATTTGGAGAGAGCTGGCAGAACTGTCCGCTGCGGCGTTATTCAAATCTGCGCTGTCATCCTGCGGTAACTGTGCAGGAAAGTATTTCGGTCTGGCAGAAGTCAAAGCTGTCCGTAAACATTATGTCGTGGCATAAGTCAGGTTTTACGGAGCGCATGGCACAGATCATGCTGGAAAAAGCAGTGCTGATCACAGACACGACGGCGTATCTGGATAAAAATTATGGGGATAGGGATCTTTTAGCTTTTCAGCTGGAAAAAATAGACAGTCTGCCAGGTCAGATTCATAAGCTGCTTGCAGATACTGCTTTAAGAAAAGAAATAGCAGAAAATGGGTGGCAGAAAACAATCAGGCAGCATACATGGGATATCCGTGCAGCACAATTTTTGGAGATTTTACATAGTAGGATGGAGGCCGTATGAGCAGTAAATCAGAACAGGCAGAGGAATATTTTAAGCAGGGCTACAATTGCTCGCAGGCAGTTGCAGCAGCATTTAGCGATGAAATCGGAATCGATCAGGGCCGTTTGCTGAAAATGGCATCTTCATTTGGCGGAGGCATGGGAAGAATGCGAGAAGTATGCGGGGCAGTCAGCGGCATGTTTTTTGTGGCTGGAGCGCTGTATGGATATGACGATCCGAAAGACCCGCAGGCAAAAAAAGAGCATTATGCCAGAATACAGGAGCTTGCAGCGCAGTTTAAGGCAGAGAATGGTTCTATTATCTGCCGGGAGCTTCTGGGACAGGAAGGAAAGGATACAAATCCAAATCCGAGTGTGCGGACACAGGAGTATTATAAAAAGCGTCCGTGCGCGAAAATGGTCGGGACAGCGGCGCAGCTGATGGAGATGTATATCGAGAATAACAGTCTGCACTGAGAAAATTCCATAAGTATTCTTCTGCGGCTGCGTAAGCATCCTTTCGGGTGCCTGCGCAGCCGCAGAGTATCATTTTTATGAAATTGTCTTTGATCTGCCTTTAGATCGCGCGGATCGTAACGCCTGATCCCTGCCCTTTTCCGTTCAGCAGTTTTTTATATGCGTTCAGCTTTTTGGAAGGTACTTTGATTTTAGCGGCAGGGCGTATGCCTTTGAAGGCATTTTTGCCTGCTTTTGCCAGTTTTGTAGATTTGATTTTAATCGTGCCCAGCTTGGAACAGTTTTTAAATGCCTGATTTCCGATCTGGGCAGTATTTTTGCCGATGGTTACGCTGGTAAGCTCCGAGCAGAGGTAAAAAGCGCTGCTGCCGATCGTTTTCGTATTGTCAGGTATGGAGATGCTTTTAAGGCTGCTGCATTTTTGAAACGCATAAGGGGCAATGCTTTTTAAATTTTTCGGCATGCGTACTTCCTTGAGGCTGGAGCAGAACTGGAAGGCTCCGTTTTCAATAGATTTTATGCTGTTTGGAAGCTTTATGCTTTTCAGCCTGCTGCAGCCGGAAAAAGTCCGTTCACTGACTGCCGTAATGCCTTCTGCCAGCTGTATGCTTTTTATGCCGCTGCCGGAAAAAGCAGCAGTGCCGATTTTCTTTAAGGTTTTTGGCGTTTTAAGCTCTTTTATGCTGCCGGTGGAGGAGAATGCGTAGTCTCCGATTGTTTTAAGGTTTTTTGGCAGTGTAATGCCGGTCAGGCTTGTGCAGCCGCTGAATGCACCCTGATCAATGACCGTAACGCTGTCTGGAATCTGGACTGCTTTCAAGCTGGTACATTCTTTGAATGCATCTGCAGGAATCTTAGTGATCCCGTCCGGGATGTTTATGCTGGTTAAGCTTGTGCAGCCGCTGAATGCATTTTTGCCGATTTTCTTTACGCTGTCTGGAATGCGGATGTCTGTTATGGATATGCGGTTTTCAAATGCATTGGCTGCAACCGCCGTTACCTTTTTGCTGTCAATCTCCTGCGGAATTTCAACTGCCGTCTTATTTCCTGCGTACCAGGTAAGCTCTAATGTGCCGTCGTCCAGAGTGCGGAACTGGAAATCAGATTCGCCCGGAGCAGGTGTTTCCGGCAGCTTGTCTGTATTTTCATGTATTGCGGCATCAGACAGCGCGCTGTTATTTTCAGCGACAGTGATCTTTGCCCACTGCTCTAAGCTGTCTGCATAATATACGTCCTTTAAGCTGATACAGTCTGAGAATGCGCCTGTTCCGATGGAGGTGACGCTCTTTGGCACGGCTGCAGCTGTCAGGCTGCGGCAGCCGGAAAAGGTATAATCGGCTATTTTTGTAATGCCGGATGGCAGCTGTATGCTTTTTAAGCTGCTGCATTTGTTAAATGCACTGTTTTCTATATTGGTTACATTTTCAGAAAGTGCAATCTGTTCAAGGCTGCTGCAGTTTGAAAATGCATTTGGACCGATTGTAGTGACACTTTTTGGCAGTGAGACGCTTTTTAAGCTGATGCAGTCTTCAAAAAAGTATTCGCTGATTTCCGTAATGCCTTCCGGCAGTGCAATCGCTGTCAGGCTGGAGCATCCGTTAAATGCCCTGATCCCCATTTCTGTAACGCTGTCTGGGATCGTAATGCTTTCCAGCTGGCGGCATTCTTCAAAGGCAGAGGAATCTATGCGTGTGACACCGTCAGGAATGACAACGTTTTTTACACTTGTACTTAGATGGGAATAAAGCTCTGTTTTGTCAAAAAAGGAAATGCTTGATACGCTTTTTCCGTCTATTTTGGCAGGAATGACCAGATCTGTGTCACTGCCGCTGTAGCGGCTGATCTCGATTGTTCCATCATCTAAAGTGCGGTATGTAAAGCTGCCTGTATCTGCTTCGGGCTGCCCGGCCTCCTGTGCATAGGCTTTTGGAACCTCGGCAGTATATATGGCAGAGCCTGCTGATAAAAGTAATGCAAGCATAAGGGATATTGATTTTAATTTCATATGAAATACCTCCTAAAATAAATTTTCTCGGATAAGAAAAATGTCATAGAATTTGTTAAAATAATAACATACATATTTTGAATGGTCAAATATCAATAATTTCCATATTTATATTGTGTGAAATGCAGCTGTAATTTTGCCTATTTCTCTGAATTTCTGAATATTATTGCAGGCAGTATGCTTTTGCATAAATACAGTTGGAATTATCTGGCTGTTTTTCCACAGGTGACAATTTATCAGTGGATTCATATGGCATATGAGTCGCATATATAAGCCATGTCTTAAAGTTTTATTAAGATATCATTAAAGGTATTGAGTGTTCGGTTGCGGCTTGTTATACTAAACTTCATAAGAATCTATACTGGCGGGCAGTAAACTCTGCCAGTAATATCGACTTACGAGCGTTAATGTTTAAAGCGGCATGCAGGCTTTACTGCTCGTGGGTATAGGAGAAGCGGCGATGAAGGACATACAGAAGAAAATTCATACAGTAGTGCCGTGGTATAGCATTGTACCGCTTGTTTTAGCATTTTCTTTTAATATGGCAGTCTATGGCGGGGCAAGGATCATAGCAGGAGAATGGCATCATTATAATATAGAAGGAACACTGGATCGGATGATTCCGTTCCTGCCAGTGTCTGCGGTGGTGTATATCGGCTGCTATCTATTTTGGATTGCGAATTATATCTTAATTGCCAGACAGGAAAAAAAACAAGTCTGCCAGTTTTTTGCAGCGGATTTTATATCACGTATAGTCTGTTTTATTATCTTTTTATTATTTCCAACGACAAATACAAGACCGGCTATAGCGCCGGATGGATTCTGGAATCAGGTTATGCTTTTTGTGTATGATGTGGATGCAGCGGATAATCTGTTTCCGTCGATTCATTGTCTGGTAAGCTGGTTTTGTTATATCGGGCTGAAAGAAAAGAAGGAGAGTGCAGGCTGGTACCGTGCGTTGTCCTGCCTGATGGCTCTGCTTGTGTGCATATCCACATTGACGACAAAACAGCATGTGATTATTGATGTGATTGGAGGAGTTGCATTGGCAGAGATCTGTCTTAGAATCGGGAAAATACCTGCTGTCTGGGGCTGCTATGAAAAAATATTAGATAAAGTGAATAGCTGGATTTTTCCAAAAGGAGGAAAGATGGGATGACCAGGAAGAAAATGATTGGAAATGCTGTTTTTTTGATTGTCGTATTTGCACTCACTATTTATGGTGTTTTTCATGGTGAAGATTTTGGCGAGATGATGGCGGCAATCCAAAAGGCGGATATCAGGTGGCTGATTCCAGGAGTTGTTCTTGTAATGTTTTTTATATGGGGCGAATCGATTATTATCTGGTACATGATGAAATCTTTTCGCATTTTCCTAAAGAAACGGATCTGTTTTTTATTTTCATCCGTTGGATTTTTTTTCAGCTGCATTACACCGTCTGCCACGGGCGGCCAGCCTATGCAGATTTATTATATGAATAAAGAAAAAATACCGATTCCGGTTGCAACGGTGATCTTAATGATTGTGACGATTACATATAAGCTCGTGCTGGTTGTAACAGGGCTTGGCATTTTAATTTTTGGCAGGGGATTTCTGCACCGCTACTTGGAGGGCATACTGCCTGTCTATTATCTGGGGCTGTTCTTGAATGTATTCTGCGTCAGCTTTATGACGGTGCTGGTATTTCATCCGCTTCTGGCGGAAAGAATTATTCTGCAGGGAATGGACTGGCTGGAAAAACTGCATCTTTTAAAACATAAGGAATCGCGCAGGAAAAAATTTTCCGAATCCATGCAGGTATACAGGGAGACGGCTGCTTATCTGAAAGATCATAAGCGGGTGATTGTCTACGTTATATTGATTACATTTGTGCAGCGGTTTGCGCTGTTTACAGTTACATGGATGGTTTATCTGGCATTTGGCAGGACGGGAGTATCCATGTGGGATGTCGTATTTTTACAGGCTGTTATTTCAGTTTCCGTAGATATGCTGCCGCTGCCGGGAGGAATGGGGATCAGTGAGACTTTATTCCTGCAGATCTTTATGCCGGTATTCGGTGCGGTGACGCTGCCTGCGATGGTTTTATCACGCGGCCTTGGCTATTACAGCCAGCTGCTGATCAGTGCGTGGTTTACGATTGTAGCACAGATCTATTATTCGATAAAGGCTGCAAAGCAGACGGACAACTATAAAAGATTAGAAGCATGAGGTGGCTGCAGATGCTTGGATTTTGGGACTATACGGTAATACTTACATATTTGAGCTTTGCCTCTGGCGGCATAGGCATTTTTCTGGCTGCGTCCATGCAGCTGAAATGGGCAGTATTTTGTCTGGCGTGCTCGGGACTGCTGGATATGTTTGACGGCAAGGTTGCCCGGACGAAAAAGAACCGGACAGCAGATGAGAAAAACTTTGGAATACAGATTGATTCATTATGTGATCTTGTCTGTTTTGGCGTACTTCCAATGATGATCTGTTATCAGAGCGGGATGAGGCGCAGATTCAGCATGGCAGTACTTGTACTGTACGGGCTGGCGGGGCTTGTGCGCCTTGCATATTTTAACGTAATGGAAGAAAAGCGTCAGGCTGTGACAGAGGCGGATAAGGAGTATTATCAGGGACTGCCGATTACTTCGATGGCGATTGCGCTGCCGATTTTGTTTTTGTTTGCACCAATGTTTTTAAACCATATACAGTTTTTAACGATTATGCATCTTTTGGTAATGATTGTCGGAGCGATGTTTATCGTAGATTTTAAGCTGAAAAAGCTGACGGCTATGAAAATGATCCTGCTTGTATTTGTAGTGGTGCTTATTATGTTAACACTTATATTTGTAGCGAAAATCCTGGGGGGGGGGTATTTTCCGCCGGGTAAAAGAGTCAGACAGGAATCGGTTTCAGGCAGATATGGGCAGTCATTGTTTATATGACGGTGAAAGATTTATGGAGCCTGTCAGCTGTCAGACAGTGTACGAAGGCTTGTTTAAGGACTGCTTTTCGCAGGATATCAGCCTAGACAGGATTCCGGGCTCTTGTTTGAAGGTGTTTGTTTTCTCTCGGCGAGACAGCGCGTAAAGTACAGCGTGCTGTAATCTGGCGGCTGTCCGTATGGGATGAAGTAGAAAGGAGACTCAATATGAATATGACCGCAGACCGTAAGGGAAATATTAGTGAGGATCATTCGCTGCAGGACCGCCTGCTTGCATGGATTTACGGGCATGCAGCCGGAAGAATGCTTATAAGGCCGTTTATATCAAAACGGGTTTCAGAATTCGGCAGATCGATAATGGAATCGAGAGCTTCGGCACTTTTTGTACCGGTGTTTATTCGGTGCCATTCGATTGACATGGATGATTATGAGCAGAAAAAGTATGCTTCGTTTAATGATTTTTTTACCCGGAAGCTGGCGCAGGGTGCCCGGCCCGTTAATCAGGAAAAAAACGTATGGATCAGCCCGTGTGACAGCAGGCTTGGCGTATATAAAATCGAAAAAGGGTGTACATTTACCGTAAAGCATACAAGGTATACAGCTGCGGAGCTTTTAAAAGACAAAAAGCTGGCAGAGAAATTCGCAGGGGGATATGTCTGGGTCTTTCGTCTGTGTGCGGATGATTATCATAGATATGTCTTTGTAGACCGCGGGACTGTCTCGGCAGGGCGCAGGATAGAGGGAGTATTTCATACAGTAAATCCGGCGGCAAATGATGTGTTTCCGATCTATAAGGAAAATACGAGGGAATACTGCCTGTTAAAATCAGAAAACTTTGGCACGGTGCTCTGTATGGAGGTGGGTGCGCTTTTGGTAGGCAGGATCGAAAACCGTCAGGGAAAGAAGTGCGTAGAGCGTGGAGAAGAAAAAGGGAATTTTGCTTTTGGAGGCTCTACGATCATCCTTATGACTCAAAAAGGGCAGGTGCTGCCGAGCGGCGATCTATTGAGGTATTCCAAAAGCGGGATTGAAACGAAGGTACGGATGGGGGAGAAGATCGGGGTAAAGGCAGGGCATAGGAGCCGACAAAGATTTATCTGATACTGAGCGGGGAAGATTGTATAATGAATCAGGAATATATGGATAAGTACTGGGATGGCAGGCACTATTACTCCTTGAATGCATGGCTGAAATCCGTATTTGGCACAAAAGTGTATAAGCTGTCGCTTGAGGCAGGCATGAGCTGTCCGAACCGGGATGGTAAAGTGGGAACGGGCGGCTGTATTTTCTGCAGCGCGGGAGGATCTGGTGAGTTTACAGGGGGCAGTCTGGAACAGGCAGAAAATAAAGGTACAGTGAGTATCTGGCAGCAGATTGAGGCAGGAAAGAGGCTGCTTTCCAAAAAAATGCCGTCAGAGAGCGGGCGCTATATTGCATATTTTCAGTCATTTACCAATACGTATGCGCCGGTGTCCCGCCTGCGGGAACTGTTTAGCGAAGCGCTCTCGCATCCGCAGGCTGCGGCTCTTTCGATTGCTACAAGGCCGGATTGTCTGGATAAGGAAAAGATTAGGCTGTTAAGCAGTCTGAATAAGGAGAAGCCGGTCTGGGTAGAGCTGGGGCTCCAGACGATTCATCCTGATACGGCGGCATGGATTCGCCGCGGCTATCCGCTTTCCTGCTTTGAGGAGGCAGTCAGGCAGCTGAAAGCAGAGGGGCTGACTGTTATCGTACATCTGATTTTGGGGTTTCCTATGGAATCGCCTGCGCAGATGCTGCAGTCTGTGGATTATATTGCCCATTTTTCCCCGGCAATAGATGGGATTAAGCTGCAGCTGCTCCATGTGCTCAAAGGAACAGATCTGGCTGAAATCTATGAAAAGAATCCGTTCCGCCTTTTTAGCATGGATGAATATGTAGATTTTGTCATTACCTGTCTGGAGCACCTGCCGCCTTCGATGGTTGTCCACCGTCTTACCGGCGATGGGCCGAAAAAGCTTCTGCTGGCACCTGCCTGGAGTGCAGATAAAAAGCGGGTTTTGAATGCATTTACACGCCGGTTTTGCGAGCGCGGTACCTGGCAGGGAAAATATTTTATGAGAAGCTAAAATTTTCTATACATATTCGTATTTTTTTAGAATGCCTACGCCGATTGGATGCGGGCCGGTATGAACACCAACAGTAGCTCCAATCTGATGTATTTCGATCCCGTCTTTTGCAACAGCTTTATACACCTGGTCGCGGAATGCCGCAGCCTCTTCGTAATCATAGCCGTATCCGACGTGAATACAGTAATGGGCGGCATTTTCGTGGGTTTCTTCAAAATGTGCGCAGATCATATCAATGACTTTATCTTTTGATTTTTTCCGGCTTCTTGCAAGCCCGGAAGGAAAAATTTCTCCTTCCTTCATCGTAATCAGCGGGCGTATGTTCAGTGTATTTGCTGCAAGTCCGACCAGCTTTCCGACCCTGCCGCCGTGTACGAGGTATGACATGCCGCCGACTGTAAAAAGAATCCGGCCTGTTTCTCGCATTTTCAGCAGTCTGTCAATCGTTTCCCTATAAGAAAGGCCGTCTTGCTTCATACGGACAGCTTCCATGACAAACATTCCCTCCAAGACGGTATTCAGCGTCGAGTCTATGATTGTAATTTCAGTCTCGGGATAAGTATCTTTCATCATTCCGGCGGCTGTCATAGCACAATTATAGGAACCGGAAAATTTTGCTGTGATGCATATGCACAAGATAGATATGCTGTTTTTGGCATATGGTTCGAAAGCGTCTATATAATCTTGGACGGAAGGCATGGATGATTTTGGGAATATTTTCGGGTGATCGATCATTTTTTGATAAAATTCCCGTATGCCGACCTCTACAAGCTCTTTCTGATAGGTAGCATCGTCAAACGATACATAAAAAGGTACAAGATCTACATCGTGTTCCTGTGCGTAAGCGGGATCTAAATCCGAAGCTCCGTCTGCAATTATTTTATATTCGTGTTTTTCCATATTTTTACTCCTGATGTTGATATAATAATCAATAAGCTGTTTTTAAAGCGTATTTGAAAACTGCTTTATATAGTATCTGACTCTGCATATCAGTATAACGCTTCTTTATATATTTGTATATAAAAACTTATAAATTTAAAAGAATATCTGGTCAGTCATTCTCGTGCAGGTCTTTACATTTACGCAGATACACAAATACCATGATAACGCAGTAGCACAAAGCGAGCAGCCATGAAATAGGATTGGCATAACAGATCGCCGTAAATCCCAGGCTGGTAAATGCAAGTGCGGCTCCGCTGCTGCGTCCGATCAGTTCTCCGATACCAGAGAGGATTGCCTGGAAACTGTACCCCATGCCCTGCAGTGTATTGCGGAATATCATCAAAGAGCCATGTATGGCAAATAATACGCTGATCCGGGTCAGGTATTCCAGAGCCTTTACCGCTGTCGGGCTGGAACTTTCACCGAGCACGAGCGATACAAGGCCGGTTTTTGTACAGAAAATCGCAAGCCAGGAAACAAGGCAGTATACATACTGAATCAGCAGGCTGCTTTTTATGCCGCTTTGAATACGGTCATATTTTCTGGCACCATAGTTTTGCGCAGTGTATGTTGCCATGGCCATACCCACGCTCTCCATCGGCAGGGTAAACATCTGTCGGATTTTTTCGCCTGTCGTCTGTGCTGCGATCGCTACGCTGCCTAAGGCATTGATGGCATTCTGCACAACGACTGCGCCGACTGCGGAGACTGAGTATTCAAATCCCATCGGCAGGCCGATGACGCAGAGCCGTTTTGCATGGGCAGCTGAGAAGGCAAGGTCTTTTTTTCTGGCTGAGAAGCCGTCTGTTTTTGCAAAAAGCCACCAGCAGTTTAAAAGGCCGCTGACGCCCTGGCTTAGTATGGTAGCAGCGGCAGCTCCGGCGACACCGCATGGGATTACTGCGACCAGAAGGTAGTCAAGGATGATATTCAGCATACAGGATACCAGCAGGAAATAAAACGGATGCCTGGAGTCTCCGAGTGCACGCAGTACGCTGGCTGAATGATTATAAAGCATTGACAGAGGGATGCCCAGAAAGATAATTTTAATATAGTCAGCTGCCATGTCCAGAATCTCTGCCGGCGTATGGATCAGCCTGAGCAGCGGCACAGTCATCAAAATGGTAGCAATGGTAAAAATAATGCTGATCGCGGCAGACAGCCACAGGCCGTTCCAGTAATATCGGTGTACATCATCCTGATCTTTTGCTCCAAATGACTGGGATACCGGCACGCCGAAGCCGACAGCGCAGCCCTGTACAAAGCCGAGTATTAAAAAGTTCAGGCTGTATGTGACACCTACCGCAGCCAGCGCGCTTTCTCCCAGACAGCGGCCTATTATAATCGTATCTACGAAATTGTAGAGCTGCTGGAACAAAGTGCCGAATACAAGGGGCAGCGAGAACAATAGTATTTTGGTCAAAGGATTTCCGATTGTCAGGTCATTTGCAGATTGTCGTTTGTGCATAATAGCTATCTCCTTTTTGAATGTAAAGCAGCGTATGCCTGCTAATGTACTTATTATACAGCAGTGAGGCTGTAAAACAATATGTTAACAGATATTTGTGCTTTTTGTATACGGGATAAAAATTTCACATTTGCTCCACATTGACATGATCGTTACTGTTCATACAGGACTCTGCATTCACTGCAAAGTCCGTAAGAAAGTGATTCAGAAGTGAGCAGATCCCATTCACGAAGCGAATTTAAGCTGGATCTGCGAAGGCTGCTGGGCACGGAGTGAACAATAACACAAGATTCGATTGCTTTGCCCATTGTAATGACCATATTGGGGGCAAAAGAAATATTGATGGAAACAGATGCTTTCAAATAAATAAGAATTTTACTGTTTTGAAACCGGTCTCTTGCATATACTATTTTGTATTGGTATAATTAGGAATTGTAATATGGTTTCGAAAAAATAAAAATATATATTTTTTGAAAGCGAGCGATTATATGAAGACAATAACAAGAACAAAGTATCTGAATAGGATAATTGAGTT
>CAJUHV010000067.1 GCA_910586445.1 uncultured Eubacterium sp. | reverse complement strand
TGTAACAAAAAGAATCCCGTATTTATGTGGGTTCTGGCGTTTCGCAAACGCCTACAGAAATAGAAAAAGAAAGGAGTCACATATGGCATATCATATCAATGAAAGCGAATACCGCTTTATGGAAATCTTATGGGAAGAGGCACCGGTCAATTCCATGGAGCTGGTACGGATCTGTGCCGAACGGCTGGACTGGAAAAAATCTACGACATACACCGTTATACGCAAATTGTGCCAGAAGCAGGTAGTAAAAAATGAAGATGCGGTTGTGTGTCCGCTTGTAACACGGGACTGCATTCAGAAGCAGGAAAGCAATGATTTTCTGAACAAAAAATTTGGCGGGAGCCTGCCATCCTTTATCAATGCGTATTTAAAGGATAAGAAGCTGACGAAAGATGAGGCTGAGAAATTGAAGAAGCTGATTCAGGAGGCGGAGGAAAACTGACAAAACGGAGCGATTATGGTTAGGACGTGTTTGAAAAATTATTCCTGCAGGAGAGGAGGCTGTTATGGCTGGGTTAACGTTTGAATCAATTTTTTATGACATGGTACTGCCAAATAGTGCAGCCGGGGCGGTATTTATTCTGCTGATTCTTGTGTTTCGCCTTGTGACGAAGCGCTGGTCAAAAGGATATGTGCGTATTTTATGGGTTCTGCTCCTGGCATGCCTTTTGGCTCCGCCGCTGTTTCACGGCTCGTTTTATACGGTACGCAATCTGGGAATGGACAGCCGGGCGGCGGATGAGAATCAAAGCAGTCATTTGAAGGGGCAGGCATCGGGCAGGAAAACGGAATCGTTTTTATCAGAAGCCTCTCCGGAGCAGATGCATACGGCAGAAAATCAATGGATGCAGAACCAGCAGAATAGCATGAATGGACAGACTGGGAAATCGGAAAACAGTTTTTCAGAAGAAAGGCAGGCTGCGCAGCAGGGCAGCATTTATGTGCCGGATCAAGTAAAGACATGGGGAGCCGTCATATGGCTGGCGGGTGCATGTGTACTGGCGCTGCTGGATCTGTATCAGTATGTAAGGCTGCGGAAAAAAATGTCTGATGCAGTATTTGTATATGGGCAGGAATGCGGCAGTCTGCAGCGGACGGGAACGTATAACAGGATTACAGACAAGGCTGCTGCCTCCATGCATGGATACTGGGTATCAGGGCAGACAGATGTGCCTTTTGTAATGCCGGGAGTTGTGCCCAGGATTTACCTGCCGTGTGATATTGCGTGTGCCCAGATGGCAGATATACTGGCACATGAACGGCAGCATATTAAAAATTTCGATCCGGTCATCAAGTGCATTGCGGCAGCTGCACTGGCAGTGTACTGGTTTCATCCGCTCGTCTGGCTCGCCGTATCCCTGATGGGAAAAGATATGGAAATGTACTGCGATGAATGTGTCCTGCGTGGAAAAAGCATGGAGGAGCGCAAAGCATATTCCGGCACTTTATTGGAATATGCGGCACACGCAAGCGGTTTGTCTTTTACGATGTACTTTGGCGAGAGCAATATAGGAAACAGAATCCGGCACATTCTGCGTGTGAAAAAGCCGCGCAGAATGGTGAGCCTGCTGCTGGCTGTGTTTATCGGGATAAGCGGCGTGCTGTTTTTGTCATCCAGAAATATAGAAGCAGAAATGCACATATCCCAGACATCACAGGATAAGACTTCCAAAGCGGAGAGCGCGTATGCAGATCAACATAATGCAGATCAATATAATCCAGATCAATATAATGCAGATAAATCTGACGTAAACAAAGGAAATGCCGATACAGGAGATATAAAAACAGAGAACGTAAATAGTACTGGCAGCCAGAAGAAAGACGGCGCAGACAGCGCATATAATGCAGATATACGCAGTGATCCATATAAATTTGCTGAAGAAATCATCCGTCTTGTAAAAGCGGAAAAGAAAAATGAACTGGCGCAGCTGATCCATTTTCCAATCCGCATTGAGATTGACGCAGCTGAAGTATATGTGCAGAATAAGACGGAGTTTGTGGAAAACTACGATAAAATCGCGAATGAACGGTGGAAAAACGCTGTATTGGGTACAGACATCAGCCAGATGATCAGCAATTATATGGGCTATGGCATGGGAAACGGTGAGATCTGGTTTTCCAAAATCGACGGACAGGAGGGCTGGTGGATCTATGCGGTCAATAATGCACAGGAGCCGGATGAAGCGGAAGAAGGCAGCGGCGCAGGAGATGATGGGCAGTCCCTGCAGGAAGAATGGCAGCAGCTGGCAGCAGTGCATGGCATGACAAATAAGGAGGCACGCAGGTGGTATGCGCGTTTCCGCCAGGATGACCTGCGGCTGGTCAAAAACAATATGCACATTACAGGATGCGCATATGAAGATTTTGACGGAAATGGTGAAAAAGATTTGTTTTTCGTAGCTTCGGTCATGCCGGATGAAATCTATTCAGAATCCGTGCCGTTTACAATGTGTGTCTATGGATATTTAAACGGAGTGCTGTCCTATCAGAACGGTTCTTTGGAATTTTCAAGGGATGGTTTTCTAGAGTGTGAGGCACAGCCTGTTTCAGAAACAGGAATCGGCTGCAGAATCCGCTATACCGTAGATAACGACAGCTTGGAAGAACAGCCGCATCTGGTCGATTTTGACACGCAGGGAAATTTTATGAAAGAACAGCTGCCGGGAGAATCTGAAAAGTTTGTCCGCATGCTGGCACAGATTCCGCATGAGGAATATGACAATGCGCTGGATCTGGAAAAGATTTTGGAGCAGATGTGGAATTCAGATGGTAGAAGTGCATATGGTAAAAGCGCATATGATGGACAGATTGTATCCTTGTATGAGGATGCGAGGGAGGATCTTTATGTATATGGCTATTTCATGAAAAATTATCATAGCCGCGGGACGGTCATACGATACAAGGGGAACTATTCCTATTTTGACAGGAGTATATGCGGGGACTACGGGTATGCGGCTCCATCTGTATATTTTGAGGATATCGACAGTGATCGGGAAAAAGAAATTGTCTGTATCTATTTAGCCGGTCATGGGACTGGAATTTCTGTAGGAGGATTGACCGTTTTTGATCTGCAGCAGGATCATACGATAGCGGGCTATGAGATCGAAGAATCGGATCAGCTGCAGCAGGTCGGGAAATTCATCCATTTCGACGAGGAGCATGGAAAAATTCTGATCCAAAAGGACGGCAGGACAAAAAAAGAGATTGATCTGACAGCCTCACCGGATTACGAAGAACATAAAGATACAATAGAAGTTAATTATTCAAATAACTACTATTACGAGATGAAGGATGGCAGGATTAAGCTGAAGGTGGAGGTAACAGGAGCAATTGGATTTTTGTGGTATATGGAAGATGTAGAGGACTCATTAACGGAGTTTGATGTTTTGTTTGAGGACGGAAAATTTTATATAGATTAACAAATCAGCCTGCTGAACGCTTCCGCGTCCGGCAGGCTGGTTTTATTCATGACAATAGAAAGTTCGCGCAGCGTGCTTTCTATAGTTCATGACAATAGAAAGTTCGCGCAGCGTGCTTTCTATAGTTAATCAATATGCTCATGTTTTTTTATTTGTTTAGGCAAATTTTAAAATTCAAGCCGGCAGCAGTTATAATGAATAAGCCCATAAGTTTTTAATCTGCCCGGACAGCCTTTCAAAAGTCCAGGACTGGCTGCTTCTGGAGCGGCAGTTTGGATCATTTACTAAAAATCCATCTTCATTGTATCCATAGATCAGTATAAAATGTCCCTCAGTAGTAAAATCTCCGGGAGCCATGGAGCAGATGATCGGCTGTCCGTTGTCTAATGCAGACTTCATAGTAGATTCTGCCAGCGGCAGTTCTCTGGCGGACAGTCCAAGCTGTGCGGCACCCTCCGTCATCAGCGACCATGCTGTACCGCTGCCCTCTATATAATAACCATTTGCTGCGCTAAACTGTGCTACTTGTGCCGGTGTCTGCGTTTCATTTCCTGTCAATGTAATCAGTACCATAGACAGGCAGGTTGGGCCGCACCCGGATAGGCCTATAATGCTGCCGCCATAAGGTGCATAGCCCCAGCGCTTGTCCCACTGCAGCAGCAGTGGAAAAGACTCTTCTTTTTCCTGAGCAGTCAGTCCTTCGTTTTGAGATGAAGTCTTATCTGCATTTAAGTATCCTGCTACAAAATCTTCCATCTCTGGATTATTTATATATGCGTTGAGCAGGGCTTCTGGATATTCGTCTCGGTTTTTGTAAATCATTTCCGCAGTCTTGCTTGCAGACGCATATTTTTTTAAATCAGCATTTATATTCATAGAATGTCGTTCCACTGGTGCTTTTACAGTGACGGATGAAGCTGCCTGTACATGATGATCTTCAATTGGGGCAGTATCAGATGACAGCATATAATTTGTTGCTGTCCTAAGCGTTATGACGATTCCGCCCAACAGCAGTGTAAGACAGGCTGCACGGCGTACTGCCTGGCGTTTTCTGCGTCGAAGCTGCTTTTGTGTGATCAGAGCTGTTGATTTTGTCATTTTATCATCCTCCATAAGCTTTGTATATATAGTATAAATGGTATAAAGTTAGTTTTCTTATCCTTGCGTATGCGATTTTCTTTCA
The DNA here is from genome assembly GCA_910586445.1 of uncultured Eubacterium sp. Classification (GTDB taxonomy): domain Bacteria; phylum Bacillota; class Clostridia; order Lachnospirales; family Lachnospiraceae; genus Eubacterium_J. Next base: position 17,127 of record CAJUHV010000067.1, on the reverse strand, counting down.
GAATCTGATTTATTTTCTTACGAAATTCTCAAGCTCATCGCAGCGGCAAAATAATGACAGTATACGCGGGTGTAAAAATTCATTTATGCTGAGTATATTTTTTACATGACGATATTATAAAATCTGATAAAATCAAAATGGCATCATAATAAATGCTTTTTTGAATCTGGCAGATTTTCGTAAGGCAGCAGATTTTAGCGTAACGTGAAGATCTGAAAAAGGAACGTCTTATAATGAAGACCTAAAAAATATCGTTCTATAAAAAATATCAGAAAGATGCACACCATAGAAAAATTAGAAAGATTCATACTATGGTAAGATCTAAAAAGTTTATTTTATTGCAGATATCAAAAAGATTTATTCTATAGTAAATATTTAAAACATAGGATACTCTGAAAAATAGTTACTATAGATAAGGACTGCTTTATAGAGGTACGTTTAAATAGCCCAATATATTAATTACTGATTTTAGTTATAATATCTTTAAGAAGATTAGCAGATGTCTTTAATTGTTCCTGTTCATCTTCATTTAAGGAGATTGGCATATGCCCTTCTGCGCCCGTTGCGCCGATGATAGTCGGCATACTTAACACAATATCATGCAGGCCGTATACATGATCCAGCATAACGGATACCGGAAGAATCGATTTTTCGTCGCGCACAATTGCTTCACAGATGCGGCGTACCGCCATTGCAATGCCGTAGTATGTGGCTTTTTTCTTTTCGATGATTTCATAGGCACTGTTTTTTACTGTATGGGCAATCCTGTGCATTGCTTCTTCATGATGATAAAAACCACGCATTTCGCAGACATCATGAAGCGGGACGCCGGATACGTTTGCACTGCTGAACGCGGCGATCTCGCTGTCGCCATGTTCTCCGATAATAAATGCATGGATGCTGCGGCTGTCCACGCCTAAGTGTTCGCCCAGCTCGCTTTTTAAACGCCCGGTATCCAGCACGGTTCCAGAACCGATGACACGGTTGCTTGGCAGGCCCGACATTTTCAATGCTTCATAGGTCAGGATATCAACCGGATTTGATACGATAAGGAGAATGCCCTCACACCCATGCTTCATAATTTCAGTGACGACAGAACGCATAATTTTGGTATTTTTCGTAACAAGATCCAGTCTTGTTTCGTCCGGCTTTTGATTTGCACCGGCAGTAATAATAATGACAGCGGCATCTGAAATGTCTTTATACGAGCCGGCATATATTTTCATCGGCCTTGCAAACGGCGTGCCGTGGCTGATATCCAGTGCCTCGCCCTCTGCACGGTCGGCATCGGCATCAATTAGAACCATTTCCGAAAATAAACCGCTCTGCATTAAAGAAAATGCTATTGTTGATCCGACAAAACCACAGCCGATTATAGCTGTTTTTCTTAGGTTTATTTTAATACATTCTGAATTTTCCATATTTAAATGTTCCTTCCATTTTTTCATAGTGTTTTCCATTTGGGCTTAAACTATACGGTAAATTTTCGCATGGTTATGCAAAATTGCGAGATGATTGTGAATATGCTGTTTTAAGAGGGAGGCCTGCATGCCAAATCACGTAGAAATCTTTTATAAGATATGATATAATTTTATAAAAAGATAACATATTATATAGTAAATCTTCGAGTTTCTGCCAGCAAACAGGGCGGAGGTGAAGAATATGTGCATAACGGAGTACAATGAAGCAGAAACGTACAGATGCTGAAAAATGAAAGCCGGGAAGAGGGACTGAAAGAAGGACTAGAAGAGGGACTGAAAGAAGGAGAAGAGCGATTTGGCAGGCTGATGTCCCTGCTGTTGGAGAGGGGGATGACGGAAGAAGCGAAAAAAGCGGCGGCAGATGAAGAAAACAGGCAGGAGATGTACAGGGCGTATGGCATCTTTTGATTTTAGTCTATATAGACACTTCTATATATAGAAGGTTTTTCAAAGAGCGTATAGGCAAGAATGGCCCTATACGCTCTTTGTGTAATCAGTTAAGCAGGATTACTATTAACATAATGTAGAAAATATTCGCTTAAACTTACGTGAAGAGATACATTCAGCTCGCGTAGTACGGTATCGAGAGCGCTTAATGTTTCGATCATATTGCTGATGGTTGCATTTGCACCCATATGTCCGATGCGGATTACTTTGCCGGCAAGGTCATCGAATGACCCGGCAAGCATGATGCCGTGTTCTGATTTCATTTTGTCTAAAATCCATTCTGTATGGACTTGGTCTGGTGTATCAAATACAGTCACTGTATTTGAAAACCCGCTTTCTAGATGAAGTTTTATTCCGGCAGCCTGTAAGGTATTTCTTGTGGCTTCTCCGATAATTTTATGCCGATTTAATAATTTGTGATCTGCTGCTATATTATTAAATGCAGTTCGCAGCCCATAAATGTCACTGATTGGCATAGTGTATGGAAACCATTTGGTTTCATAGTAATTTTCGAAGAGCTTTAGGTTTGCGTAAAATGAAGCAATCGGCGTCCGCCGGTTTTTTATAGCTTTTTTGGCGTCATCACTGATAGTTACAAAAGTAAGTCCAGGAGGTGCTGAAACAGCTTTCTGCGAACCGCCGCACAGCAGGTCGATTTGGAATTGGTCCACATCCAGAGGCTCTCCAAACATTGCAGATACTGAATCCACAACAGTCAAAATATTATATTGTTTTAATAATGGGCAGATCCTGCTGATATCATTGAGCATTCCGCTGGGAGTATCGCAGTGCACGACAGTAGCATATTTAAAATCATGATGATCTTTTAAGTAGGCAGCAAGATCATCTACATTAAGGGTATGTTTATAATCTGCATGGTATATTTCCGGTACTCCCTGATATATATTAACGAAATCTGCAAAACCTTTTCCGTAGATTCCGTTATCCAGTATAAGTACTTTATCATTGGCTTCTGTCAGGGAGGCGCAGGCAGCCTCTAGACCTAAGATGCCTTCGCCATTTAAAATCAGCGTTTCATTTTTGGTATGCAGCAGTGAGCTGATAAGTTCACAGGTTTCTTTATAAAATTCGACAAATTCTGTGTCCAGATCTGGATTCGTGCATGCAAGGCTCCTTGACATGCGCACATTTTCTAAGACCTGGGTAGGGCCTGGTGTCATAAGCTTGTACATAATATCCTCCTACAAAAATATTATCTGCAGTAGATCATAATGCTGCTGTCACTTATTTAGAGCGCTCAGAGTTTGGGGCGACAGCATAAAGATCTCTGTTGTTTATAAGTAGTTAACGTGATGAATGATTATTATCTTATGATAAAGCTGGCATATTTAAAAATGCCAATTTGTTAAAAATTTACCGTGCCAATTTTTTTATATTTAAAGGTACAGGTAATAATAGTCGTTTAAAAGAGAAAGATGAAAAAGAAAGATTATAAAAAGAAAAGTGACAGCCTTAAAAAATGTATGAAAAAATGTTGACAGGGTATTCTATATTATACATGCCTGACATGTGATTAAATATAAATTTTAACGATAGATTTCAAATATAAAATTTAAATATAAATTAGAACTTATCTGGCTGAAAGACATGAGAGTAAGAAAATGCAGAAAGTAATATACTTGAACGAGGCTGAGGATTATACCCGCTATATTGATCCCAAAGTAGTTATCCACATACGAGACGGACATACCGAGACATTCGAAAGCTATAAAAACTTCACGCTCTTTGCTTTTCAGATCTATGATATCCGCAGACCAGGAAAGCCTGCCAACGAAGTTATGGTATATCTGGATCATGAAGATTTATTTATTTTATGTGAAGGACAGCGCGCATATGAGCTTGTATGCGCATTAGTTACAAAAGAAGAGACGAATGAGCGTGTATTGTGGACGTTTTTTCGGAATCTGTTAAAAAACGATATGGATAATCTGGAAGACCTTGAATGTGAGGTGGCTGATGCTGAGATGGCAGCAATGGTTCGGTTTCAGAACGATTATATACGCAAAATTATATCATATCGAAAAGAGCTGCTGCGTTTAAAAAGATACTATGAGCAGCTGGATGCCGTCTTGGACGGACTGATCTTAAATGAAAACAGTCTGCTGTCACAGGAGGGCATCCGCCATTTTACGATTCTGGCCAACCGGACTACTAGATATTTAGAGAATGTGCTGAACCTGCGTGACTATGTAACGCAGATGAGGGAGGCATATCAGGCGCAGATAGACATTGACCAAAATAATCTCATGCGGTTTTTTACTGTGATTACGGCGGTATTTCTTCCGCTGACATTGATGGTAGGCTGGTACGGGATGAATTTTACAAATATGCCGGAGCTGGATAGTGAATATGGCTATCTGATTTTTATCTTGGTAAGCGCATTCGTATGCGGAGCCTTGTTGCTTTATTTTAAGAAAAAGAAGTGGTTTTAGCAATAAAAAGCAATTTGTCAAAGAATGTTTGGAAGATGCGATGGTTCCTAAATTTGGGATACATGTTCCGCATGATCTTGTGCAAATTGTTTTTTTAGATATGCTTTCGAAAAAAGAGGATGAGTTTTTTTACTATCCGTGTTAAAATAAATGCATAAAATTATCAGGCTCGTATAAAAAAGAATAAGCAGATAAACTGCACAGAGAATATGGAGAGATGATCGATGAAGACAATCAGCAGCAATGAAATAGAGTCAGTTGCTAGCAGCCGCTCGGTATTTGACAGGGGTTACAGTCTGTTTTCCTCAGACGGTGTGCTGCGCATTGAATTGGAACGGGAGAAGAACGGATCACATACCATCTATGCAATGGTAGAGGGGAGTATGGGAGCCCATTATAATACGCGTGCAAGTATTGTATTGCATAAGAATACAATGAGAGTCAGCGGTTTTTCCTGCAATTGCAAAGCAGCAGAAACATACGCAGGGGCATGCAAGCACGTTGTGGCCACGCTGTTTGAGTATAATTATCAATATGAAGAGGAATCAGATGAGGCAGGTGCTGATTATGTTCAGTCCAGTGATGAAGAGCTGAAAAGTCTGGTCGATTATTATGTCATGCAGGATCGAAACCAGTTTTGCCAGGAATACGGCAATGGTGACGTAAGGCTCATACCGATCCTGCATTTAGAAGCAGACAGAGAGTCGATGGAACTAAAAATAGGCACTACACAGATGTATGTAGTAAAAGATATTGGCGAACTGGTTGACAATATAAAGCAGATGCGGCATGTTTCTTATGGAAAAAAACTGGCTTTTACGCACAGCCAGAGTGCGTTTACAAGGGAATCTACCAGCATCGTGAACCTGCTTTTGGAACTGGATAGTGAAAATGAATTTTCGTACCGTTATCACGGATGGGGTTACAGCAATCAGCAGATGCGGCGCTCCTGCACGCTGTCTCCGGCTATGCTGGACAGGCTGATGGAGCTTTATGAAGGAAGAACGCTGCAGGTCGATGACCAGCTGCTTGATCAAAAAGATGAAATTCCGATTGTGCGCAAAAATCCCCGCCTTCCGCTGAATATTACAGGCCTGCATGAACAAGGTGCGCAGGTGCAGATGGAGCCGGTTTTTCTGACAGAGGGAAGTAAGCAGTGGTATATCTTATGGAATCATTGTTTTTACATATGTACGAGAGAATATTATGAGCAGGTCAAAGGTTTTCTGCGTCTGATGACACAGGAACGTAACCAGATGAAAAAGTATGCCGGCTATTATGGGAGATATGGGTATTATCAGGAGCAGCTGAAAATGCCGACCTTTTATCTGAGTGTGCAGGATTATGGGGCGTTTGCGAAAAATGTGCTGCCAATGGTTCAGGATGTACTAGACGTGCAGGTTAAAAAGATAGATTTTGAGTCTTATGAACCGCTGGAGGCTGTGTTCCACAGCTATCTGGATAAAGTAGGCAGTCACATTGAGTGCAGGGCAAAGGTGCTTTATGGCACGCAGGAATATGACGTCGCGGAAATACCGACGAAGGAACAGGCATCGCGTGATATACGGCGCGAATTTCAAGTGCGTACGATTCTGGAAGGGTATTTTGAGCTGGCCAAAGACCAAAAAACATATGTCAGTAAAGAAGAGGACGCCATGCTGGAGTTTTTAGAGACAGGCTTTCAGCAGCTGGAATCCGTATCAGAGATCTTTGCTACAGACCGTTTCAAAAATATGCGTGTCATACCTATGCCGAAGATTACAGCCGGGATATCCGTAAAAGGCAATCTGCTGGATGTCAGCTGGGATGTGGAAGGCATGAGCGCGCAGGAAGTAATGGATATTCTGGCTGATTATAAAAATAAAAAGAAATATCATAAATTAAAATCCGGGGACTTTCTGCGCATGGACGAGAATTCTCTGGCTGTGCTTGTAGAATTAAATGAGGGGCTGCACCTGACAAAAGAGCAGCTGAAAGAACGCAAAGCAGAAGTGCCGCTTTACCGTTCGTTATATCTGGATTCATTAATGAAGGATAACGCAGATCATATACGGCTTGAACGCGATAAAGAATTCCGTACAGTAATTCGGGAAATGCGTTCTATGGAGGATGGCGAAAATGAAATACCACAGCAGATCCAGGCCGTACTGCGTCCGTATCAGGAGATCGGTTTTCAGTGGCTGTGTGCGCTGGCAAAATTTGGATTTGGGGGAATACTGGCTGATGATATGGGACTTGGCAAGACGCTGCAAGTGCTGGCATTTCTGGCTTCGCAGCCGGGGACACATGCACTTGTTGTATGTCCGGCCTCTCTCGTATTTAATTGGGAGGCGGAATGCCAGCGGTTTTACCCTTCCGCAAAGATAGCAGCAGTAGCAGGAGCTGCAGCCGCACGTCAAATGCAGATTGAAGATTTTGATAAGCAGGATATTCTTATTACATCGTATGATTTGTTAAAGCGAGATATAGATTGTTATGAAAATAAGTATTTTGACTATGTAATCGTTGACGAAGCGCAGTACATCAAAAATGCTTCTACGCAGGCGGCAAAGTCTGTTAAATCGATTGCCAGCGGATGCCGGTTTGCATTGACTGGTACGCCGATTGAAAACCGCCTGAGTGAACTGTGGAGCATATTTGAGTTCTTAATGCCGGGTTATTTATATAGTTACAAACGCTTTAAAGACGAACTGGAAAGCCCGGTTGCAGAGAGTAAGGATGATGTGGCGAGAATGCGCCTGTCACGCCTTGTCCGGCCGTTTATTTTAAGGAGACTTAAAAAAGATGTATTAAAAGAGCTGCCGGATAAAATCGAAGAGGTGGTATATGCCCGGATGGAAGGCAGGCAGAACAGCCTGTATCAGGCACGCGAAAAACAGCTGTTAATGACATTGTCGAAGCAGACCGAGGAAGAATTTAAGACGCAGAAGCTCCAGATGCTTGCAGAATTAACCGCACTGCGCCAGATCTGCTGTGATCCTTCGCTTGTATATGAAAATTATGAGCATGAATCGGCAAAGACGAAGACCTGCGTGGAGGTAGTGCAGAACGCAGTAAGCGGAGGACACAAGGTGCTGCTGTTTTCTCAGTTTGCGACGATGCTGGATCGTTTATTCAAAATACTGCAGGAACAGGGCCTGCGGATTTTCATGCTGACGGGCAAAACGAGCAAAGAAGAAAGACGGAGGCTTGTGGCAGAGTTTCAAAGCGGAGCGGCAGACGTATTTTTAATTTCCTTAAAAGCTGGAGGAACGGGGCTGAATCTGACAGCGGCAGATATGGTCATTCATTACGATCCATGGTGGAACATTGCGGCGCAGAATCAGGCCACCGACCGTGCACACCGCATCGGGCAGGATAATAAAGTCACAGTGCTGCGCCTGATTATGAAAGGGACGATTGAAGAACGTATTTTAAAAATGCAGGAAGACAAGCAGAATCTGGCAGATTCTATTATATCTGAGGATGGCGTTTCGATTGCCGGATTGGACAAAGAGCAGCTTATTTCTGTATTAGAAGAAAAAAACAGTTGACAAATTGAACATCATGTGATTTAATTGTCAATACAAAATAAAAATAATAATTCAATATTCGCAAAACCGATGAAGTGGAGATAAAAATAGTTGTGCATCCCCAGAGAGTCCGGGCAGGTGGGAGCCGGATGAAACGCAGATTATTAAATGGACCACGGAGGGCGCAGTCAAAGGCAGGCTTTCTGCTGAGTATTCTGCGACGTTGGGCATACGTCAGTTGCCGGAGATATGATGGTATCTCGTCAGAGTGCGCAGGGTTTCCTGTGAAGCAAGGTGGCACCGCGGATGTTTGTAAATCAGGATTTTATATTAGCAGGTAAATATGCCGAATAAAGCTTTCATAAATTATTTTTGTTAAAATGATTTAATGCTGGTGGAAATGATTCTATTGCCTTATCCTATCATAGAGCAGATGGATAATATTTTGCCTAGTCTATAAAATCAAATGTATACAATCACACCCGTCCTTGATAATGTATTTAATACATTTATCTTGGACTGGGTGTTTTTTTGCTGCAAAAATTTAGCAGAGTTTAGGTTCGCAGCAGTCCGAACGGCACTATTCTGACACCAGATGGATATGGATTAGAAAAATTTAGTGGAGGATATAAAATCATGATAAAAGATGCAATAGCAGCATTGGTAAAAAAGGAAGATCTCAGCTACGGTATGGCTGAAGCCGTGATGGATGAGATTATGGGAGGGAGAACGAGCGAAATTCAGATGAGCGCATACCTGACGGCCCTTGCGATGAAAGGAGAGACAATCGAGGAGATAACCGGCTCAGCAGAAGGAATGCGCTCGCACTGCATCAGGCTGCTGCATGATATGGAAGTCTTGGAAATCGTAGGAACCGGCGGAGATCATTCCAATTCATTTAATATTTCTACTACGGCGGCGATAGTCATAGCAGCGGGAGGCGTACCAGTGGCAAAACATGGAAACCGTGCTGCGTCCAGCAGCTGCGGCGCAGCAGATGTGTTAGAAGCATTAGGTGTAGATATTACAATCTCTCCTGAGAAGAGTACAGATATATTAAATAAAATCGATATTTGTTTTCTGTTTGCCCAAAACTATCATATTGCGATGAAGTATGTGGCTCCGGTGCGCAAAGCGCTTGGGATTCGCACTGTATTTAATATTTTAGGGCCGTTGACGAATCCGGCAGGAGCAAATATGCAGGTAATGGGTGTGTATGATGAGACGCTGGTGGAACCGCTGGCGCATGTATTGGCCAATCTGGGAGTAAAGAGAGCATTGGTAGTGTATGGGCAGGATGTATTGGATGAGATTTCATTGAGCGCCCCGACGACTATATGCGAAGTAAAAGACGGCAGTTTTAGTTCCTATATGATCAGCCCGCAGCAGTTTGGTTACGAAATGTGCCGAAAAGAAGAGCTGGAAGGAGGCGCGCCAAAAGAAAACGCTGGAATTATACGAGATATTTTAGACGGAAGGAAGGGGCCGAAGAGAAATGCAGTAACGATGAATGCCGGTGCGGGGCTGTATGTGGCGGGAAAAGCCGCTTCTATTGAGGAAGGTGTGCGGCTGGCAGAGCAGCTGATAGACAGCGGTGCTGCAAAAAGAAGGCTGGAGGAATTCATAAGACTGTCGAATGCCTGACAGGTGCGCGGCATATAAAATCTGCAAGAAAAGATCAATAAAAACGAGGGAGGCTGTTATGACGATATTAGATGAAATAGCGGGCAGGACAAGGGAGCGCATCGCAAAATGCAGGCAGCAGCTGCCGCTGCATGAGCTGCGGATGCAGGCCGAAGCAATGCCGAAGGATACAAGGTTTCCGTTTGAATGTTCTTTGAAAAGCCCCGGCATTTCTTTGATCTGTGAGGTAAAAAGGGCGTCCCCGTCCAGAGGTGTAATCGCTCAGGAGTTTCCATATGTCCAGATTGCAAAGGAGTATGAGGAGGCTGGAGCAGCTGCGGTTTCCTGCCTGACAGAACCATTTTATTTTCAAGGCAGGAATGAAGATCTTAGAGAGATATGTGACGGTGTGTCTATTCCGGTTCTGCGGAAGGATTTTACGATAGATGCCTATATGATTTATGAGGCAAAAGTGCTTGGTGCGTCTGCAGTACTGCTGATTTGTGCTATCCTGTCAGACCAAGAATTAAAAGAATATTTAGCAATTTGTGACAGACTTGGACTTTCCGCGTTAGTTGAAGCACATACGGATAATGAGGTAGAACGTGCGCTCGAGTGCGGCGGCAGGGTGATAGGTGTAAATAACCGTGATCTGCATACCTTTGAGGTTGATCTTGCAACAAGCATACGCCTGAGGAAAATGGTTCCGCAGGATTTAATATACGTATCAGAAAGCGGAATCCGCAGTACGGACGATATAGAGCTGCTGTATCACCACGGAACAGAGGCTGTGCTTATTGGAGAAGCGCTGATGAGAGCGGCTGATAAGCGGGATATGATTCTAAGACTGAAAGAGAGCTGCTGTTGATTTAAGAAAATGATGGAAGGAATTTTTATGACGAAAATAAAAATCTGCGGGCTGACCCGGCAGGAAGATATAGAAGCTGTAAATCGGTACCTGCCGGATTATATCGGCTTTGTATTTGTTTCGAAAAGCAGGCGTTTTCTAGAACCCGGCCGTGCCGCTGTATTAAAGGAGCAGCTTTCGCCAAAGATCAGAGCGGTAGGCGTATTCGCAAATGAAGATAAAGAATTAATCGCTGATTTGATTAAACAGCGCGTAATTGATATGGCGCAGCTGCATGGGCAGGAGGATGAGGACGAGATCCGGTGGATTCAGGCAAAGACAGGACAGCCGGTTATAAAGGCAGTATCTGTCAAAGGCAGGCCTGATCTTGTAAGATCTGTCGGCAGCTGTGCTGATTTTCTGCTGTTTGATCATGGTACGGGCGGAACAGGGAATACATTTGACTGGAATCTGCTGTCCGGCTGTGTAAAGCCGTATTTTTTGGCAGGCGGTGTCCATATCGGGAATCTGCCAGAGGCATTGTCAAAAGGCGCTTATGCTGTTGACATATCAAGCGGGGTTGAAACAGACGGCAGAAAAGATGCGCGCAAAATAGAAGCCGTCATAAATAAAATTCGGGCTCTAAGCACGGATTATGTAAAAGTACAGAATATGCCTGAATAAGATCTGTGAAATAGAAAGCAATAAGTCTGGGCGGTGCTGTGAAAAAGTACAGTATGAGTTTAAGCACGGGCTTTGTAGAAAACATACAAATTGCTTGAGATAGAAAAAGGAAGTTGTCAAATGAAGGAAAAAAATAAAAAATTAAATTGTAATGGAAGATATGGAATGCACGGGGGACAGTATATTCCTGAGACACTTATGAATGCTGTAATAGAACTGGAAAAATCATACAATTACTATAAAGAAGACCCGCAGTTTCAAAGCGAGCTGGAAGATCTGCAGCGGAATTACGCAGGACGGCCGTCTGGGCTTTACTATGCCGCGCGTATGACAAAAGATCTGGGCGGGGCAAAAATCTATTTGAAGCGGGAAGATCTGAATCATACTGGTTCCCATAAGATCAATAATGTGCTCGGGCAGTGCCTGCTGGCAAAAAAGATGGGCAAGACACGGATCATAGCGGAGACGGGAGCCGGACAGCATGGCGTGGCGACAGCCACTGCAGCAGCATTGATGGGTATGCAGTGCGAAGTGTTTATGGGGAAAGAGGATACGAAACGGCAGGCATTGAACGTATACCGGATGAAGCTGCTGGGAGCGCAGGTGCATCCGGTTGCAGCCGGAACGGGAACCTTAAAAGATGCCGTATCCGAGGCATTCCGCGAATGGACAAAGCGTATAGATGATACACATTACTTATTGGGATCGGTTATGGGCCCGCATCCGTTTCCGATGATTGTAAGAGATTTTCAGTCAGTGATTTCAAAAGAAATAAAGCAGCAGCTGCAGGAGCTGGAGGGCAGGCTGCCGGATGCGGTACTTGCATGTGTCGGAGGCGGGTCTAATGCGATCGGAGCTTTTTATCATTTTATTAATGAGGAATCAGTCAGGCTGATCGGCTGTGAAGCAGCCGGACGGGGCATTCATACATCAGAGACGGCAGCTGCAATAACAGCCGGAAAGCTGGGGATTTTTCATGGGATGAAGTCATATTTTTGTCAGGATGAATACGGGCAGATTGCGCCTGTGTATTCGATTTCGGCTGGGCTGGATTATCCGGGTATCGGGCCGGAGCATGCGGATCTGTATGATTCCGGCAGGGCTGAATATGTGGCGGTAACGGATGATGAAGCAGTTGACGCATTTGAATATTTGTCACGTATGGAAGGCATTATACCGGCGGTTGAGAGTGCACATGCACTTGCACATGCATGTAAAATAGCGCCGGACATGGAAAAAGACCAGATTATCGTGGTAAATATATCCGGCAGGGGAGATAAAGACTGTGCGGCGATAGCACGCTATAAAGGAGAAGAAATATATGAATAAAATATCACAGGCATTTAAACATGGCAAAGCATTTATACCATTTATTACATGCGGGGACCCGTCTCTTGAAGTCACAGAGCAGCTTGTTTATGCGATGGAGCAGGCAGGTGCAGATCTCATTGAGCTGGGCATACCGTTTTCAGACCCTACGGCAGAAGGGCCGGTCATTCAAGAGGCAAATAACCGTGCTTTAAGAAATGGGGTTAAGACTGATCAGATCTTTGGGCTGGTAAAAGCTGTCCGCCAGAATACACAGATACCAATAGTGTTTATGACATATGCAAACGTCGTATTTTCGCATGGAATAGAACGTTTTATAAAAAAAGCGGCAGAGCTGGGGATAGACGGTATTATTCTGCCGGATATCCCGTTCGAAGAAAAGACAGATTTTGATCAGGTCTGTAAAAAATATAGCCTGGCATTGATTTCTATGATTGCGCCGACTTCTAAGGATCGGATACGCATGATAGCAAAAGAAGCAGAAGGATTTATCTACTGTGTATCATCGCTGGGGGTTACAGGTACGAGAGACCGAATTGATCATGATCTGGGTGCCATGATGAAGCTGGTAAAAGAAGAGACACACCTTCCATGTGCGGTAGGGTTTGGCGTATCTACGCCACAGCAGGCTGCGCAGGTGGCGGCGGTTTCCGATGGCGTTATAGTAGGATCTGCAATTGTAAAACTGTGCGGACAGTATGGCAATGCCTGCGTGCCTTATGTGGCAGAATATGTTAAAAATATGAAAGAGGCCCTGATGGGTATCTGATTGCAATTGATCCCGCAGAATCTTTAATAGTGCTTGACTTTTTTAGAATCTTTCGTTAGTGTAGTGAATAGCTGAAACATATCATACAAAAGTATGGCTTATGAAAGGGGAAATTTTATGGAAAAAATAACCAGTTTTACGATTGACCATATTAAGCTGCAGCCGGGCATCTATGTATCACGCAAAGATACAGTGGGAGACAGCATAATTACGACATTTGACCTGCGCATGACTTCTCCCAATGAAGAACCGGTCATGAATACTGCCGAAATGCACACGATTGAGCATCTGGCTGCTACTTATTTGAGAAACGATCCGGAATATAAAGACAGGATTATATATTTTGGGCCGATGGGCTGCCGTACAGGTTTTTATCTTTTGCTGGCAGGGGATTATGAGTCTAAGGATATTGTAGGGCTGATGAAGGCAATGTACGAATTTATCCGTGATTATAAGGATGAAGTGCCGGGAGCGAGTCCAAAAGACTGCGGCAATTATTTAGATATGAATCTGGGTATGGCAAATTATCTGGCAAAAAAATATCTGGATGAGGTAATCTATCAGATCGATGAATCACGCTTAGTATATCCGAAATAAAATAAGGATTTACAAAATGGAAAGGAAAAATAATATGAAAATAGGAATTATCGGTGCTATGGAATCCGAAGTATCCGTTCTGAAAGAAGCTATGAAAGTGGATGCTGTAGTGACAAAGGCAGGCATGAATTTTTACGAAGGCATGCTGCAGGGAACGCCTGCGGTAGTAGTGCAGAGCGGGATTGGAAAGGTTAATGCTGCGATGTGTGTACAGATACTGGCTGATTTATTTCATATAACGCATGTTATGAATACCGGAGTGGCAGGATCATTGAATGCAGATCTGGATATCGGGGATATTCTTGTATCCGAAAAGGCGGTCCAGCATGATGTGGATGTAACGGCGCTGGGATATCCGCTGGGGCAGATCCCGGGCCTGGAATGCAGGGAATTTGCAGCCGATGCAAAGATGGCAGAGGCTGCGGTATCGGCCTGTGGGCGCGTAAATCCTGACATCAATGTGGTAAAAGGCTGCGTAGTCAGCGGCGATCAGTTTATATCCAGTGCAGAAGTAAAAGAGCATTTAATTACTGAATTTCATGGAGACTGTGCCGAGATGGAAGGCGCATCTGTTGCACAGGCAGCTATGCTCAACGGTGTGCCGTTTATTGTAATCCGTGCCATTTCTGATAAGGCAGACGGCTCGGCTGAAATGGATTATCCTACATTTGAAGAACAGGCGGCAGAGCATTGTGCCAATATGGTGCTTGAATTTGTGAAATCTTTTCAGGGATAAATTTTTGATATATACGTTGAATGCTTCAGAAAATCGGCAGAACAACCGATATAATTAATAATCAGGAAATATCTGACATGCAAAGGGAATTGCATAATCATGGCATATAATGTGTCATAGCAGTCACAGCCGGGCTGTTATGGAGTGGTGCCATGTAACAACACCAGTAAGTGGAAACCGCAGGTTTCACATCATACGAACATGGAGGGAAAGTAAATGAGTGTAGCAGGAGTAAATTCAACGACCGCGACTTATGCCGCATACGAAAGCAGGGCAGCTGTAAACAGCAAGCCGGCAGCAGAAGAAGCAAAGAAAAACACAGCAGCTGAGGAAGGTGCTGTCTATGAGGGCTCTTCGAAAAACAGCAGCAATAAAGCATCTTATTCTGCAAATAAAATGAGCTCATCTGAACGTGCAGCATTGGTTAAACAGCTGAAGGCAGATCAGGCAAGCAGGCAGAGCCAGCTGGTAGACATCGTAAAGCAGATGATGACCAAGCAGGCGAATAAGACGGCGCAGGCAAATGATGACATCTGGAAATTCCTTGCAAAAGGTGATTTTACCGTTGATCCAAAGACCAAAGCGCAGGCACAGGCTGATATTGCTGAAGATGGCTACTATGGAGTAAAGCAGACATCTGAGAGAATTTTTGATTTCGCAAAAGCACTTGCAGGAGATGATCCAGAGAAAATGAAAGATATGCAGGCAGCTTTTGAAAAAGGTTTTAAGCAGGCTACGAAATCATGGGGCAGAGATCTGCCGGATATTTCCAGCCAGACACGTGATTCTGTAAATCAGATGTTTGACGATTACTACAAATCTCAAAACGTAATTACAGAATAGTCTTGAAAATATATTCAAAGTGTCCGGCGTTTTCGATGATGGGCGATTTTGAATGTAGGTAAAAGGATAAGGTGAACAAAAATACTGTCGCAAGCGAAAAGTTGTGGCAGTATTTTTTATGTTCATGACAAAAGAAAGTTCACGCAGCGTGCTTTCTTTTGTTTATAAGTTTATCCTGTTGTTTTCGTTCTAAGCCTTGCAGACCGCTTGTAAAAATGATAATATAAATATATTGTTAAACTATTAACAACAGAGGAAATCGTTTTGTAAAATTATTTAGGAGGGTAAAATGGGATACTCAGAAGAATATCAAAAAAAACTTGTATCAGCAGATGAAGCAGTGAAAGCCGTGCATTCTGGAGACTGGGTGGATTATGGCTGGTGTAACGGCACTGCAGATGCACTGGACAAAGCGCTTGCAAAGCGCACCGATGAGCTGACAGATGTAAATGTACGCGGCGGTATTTTATTAAAACTGCCTGCAATTTTTGAAAGAGAAGACGCAGGGGAACATTTTACATGGAATTCGTGGCATATGTCAGGCATTGAGCGTAAGCTGATCAGCCGTGGCTGTGCATACTATGCACCGATCCGGTATTCGGAACTGCCTCGCTACTATCGTGACCTGAAGACTAGAAATGCAGTTGCAATGTTTCAGGTAGCGCCGATGGATAATCATGGATTTTTCAATTTCGGGCCGAATGCCTCTCATCTGGCAGCAGTTGTAGAAACATCGGCAACCGTTATCGTGGAAGTAAATCAGAATATGCCGCGATGCCTTGGAGGCACGGAAAATAACGTACATATTTCGGATGTTGACTTTATTGTGGAAGGCAGCAATCCACCGATTGCAGAAATGGGTGCAGGCGGCCCTGCCAGCGAGGTAGATAAAGCGGTGGCAAAGCTTATCGTAAACGAGATCCCGGATGGAGCATGCTTACAGCTTGGTATCGGCGGCATGCCGAATGCAGTAGGCTCCCTGATCGCAGAGTCTGATTTGAAAGATCTTGGCGTGCATACAGAGATGTATGTAGATGCATTTGTAGATATCGCAAAAGCAGGCAAGATCAATGGTTCCAGAAAAAATATTGACCGTTTCCGCCAGGCATTTGCATTTGGCTGCGGAACAAAGAAAATGTACGATTACTTAGATAATAATCCTGAGATTTTAAGTGCACCGGTCAGCTATACAAATGATATACGTTCAATTTCTGCATTGGATAATTTTATGTCAATCAATAATGCCGTAGATTTGGACTTATTCGGGCAGATAAATGCAGAATCTGCAGGCACAAAGCATATCAGCGGCGCAGGCGGACAGCTGGACTTTGTGCTTGGCGCTTATTTGTCAAATGGAGGCAAGAGCTTTATCTGCTGTTCTTCCACTTACAAGACAAAAGACGGACAGGTTAAATCCAGAATCCTTCCAACATTGAACCCGGGCTCTATTGTTACGGATACAAGAGCAAATACCCATTATCTGGTGACAGAGTATGGAATTGTAAATGTAAAGGGCCTTTCAACCTGGCAGAAAGCAGAAGCGATTATTTCGATTGCACATCCGGATTTCCGCGATGAGCTGATCGCACAGGCTGAAAAGATGCAGATCTGGAGAAGAAGCAATAAATAACTACAAATTTGTAAAAGTAAATTATTGGGCTATAAGGTCAGGGAATAGATAAGAAAAACATGGGCAAATGATCAGGGAATAGAAAAAGTAGGCAGCTGAGCATTTTGCGCAAGTAATTAGAACTAGAGCGTGTTTGAAAAATGCTTTCCGTGAGATGTGCTTCACACTTGGTACCC
>CAJUHV010000066.1 GCA_910586445.1 uncultured Eubacterium sp. | reverse complement strand
CAGCAGCGGGTGTCTTTATTTTGTGCAATATTTGGTATTTACTCATTTATAGTAATAAATTTATATTCATCTATGTACAAGTAAAATCGTAAAAATTATTTTAATTTCATATACTTCTTCCATTTTGATCTACATACATATGAGTGCAGCTTCATCGCAGCTTTCAGTATTATGATTTTATATGCAAATACTCAACCTTACTTTCTATACACAGCCAGTAAACCACTGCCCAGAGGGCATAATGGTACTACTGGCACAAAATCAATTTCAACTACAATTCAAGATGTTGATTTAGTCAAGTTATTGATACTATATATAGTATTTTATAAATCCCCAACAAGAGAAAATATGCTCACACCTATAGCCAGTTCGAGATTGTAAATATCTCCTCGTTTCTTACATCAATCACTGCACTCATGTTAAACACTGATAATAAAAGATTCGTTATAATATGGGATCAAAGTATCATGTGTCATAAACTTCATTTCTTCTGATTTTGCCTGCGCAAGCAAAATCCTGTCAAAAGGATCTTTATGCGGTGGAGCATCTTTTGGCCGTACCAAAGATTCCAGCTCAGCCGCATGTTTATTAAACACAGGCAGCGAGGCAAAGCCATTCTCTTCACACCCTTTCGCCAGGCATTTCCCGCTGAATAAAAATATTTCCGGGTGTGCCATATGCTTAATCGTAATCTCCCACACGGAAGCGGTACTGTAATAGATTTCATTGTTCTCGTCAAGTATCATTGCCCTGGCTATATCCGACAATTCCTCCGAATCCAGTACTGCCCATATTGCAATATGCGTATCCAGCAAAATCTTCATCAATCATCCACCTCAAATAATCTGGCAATTTCAACATTGCACTCGTCTATATCATGACCATCCGCAATAAATTTCTGCCCTTTCATACTTCCAAGCCTGCGTTTTTTGCCCTGTGTGGCAACGCCATAATTTATACTCACACTCCTTGATTCTGACGGCTGCACAAACCGCTGTATCATATCAAGAATAAAGCGCAGGCTGTCATCCGAAAGTCCCTCCAGAGATTGTGTAATCTGATTCTGCAATGCTGACATAACAGACACCGCCTTTCTACATAATTTAGAAAACATATATCTGATTAAATCTTTACTTCCGTCACGGTTTTATTATACTAAAGAAACCGCTTTTTATCAATCTTTATGAGCTCTCTATGCCCATATCTGTCAAATAAGGAGATATTTAGAAAAGTATTTATTCTTCTGAACCCTCTTCTTCCTGATTTGCTTTACTATTTCGCTTTTATATTTATTTTCATATACTTCTTCTATTTTGATCTATATACATATGAGTGCGGTTTCATCGCAGCTTTAAGTATCATGATATTATATGCAAATACTTAACCTTACTTTCTATATCAAACTGCACATACATAAATCATCCCTACTCCCCACATAAACGCAGCGCATGACGCTGCATACAGTACCGATGCCATTCCGAAACTATGATTTAACAGCGACGAGATTTGATGTACTGCAATCATAGCAGCTCCCATCCGCCAGCAAATACGGTTTAGATATCCGTACCTGACTTTACGAATCTCTGCTTTTGTCACTGGCATATAAGCCAGTCTTTTATATATGGATACCCGCTTATTATTTTCAGTTACGGTCATATATACCTGCATATACTGAATAACTCCCAATGCACTCATATAATTTCTCTGCAGCAGATATATCCAAAAACCATCTTCCAGCTCAAAAGGTATCGACATAATCAAAATGCTCAGACCAAAAAATAAAATAGAAAGAACCTTTTGAAAGAAAACATTGTCTTTATATATGATTTTTAACTCCTCATCAAATTTTTTTACTTTATCCATATTCGTTTCTCCTTTTCATTTACTTTAACTTATGCTCCTACTTCGTACTGGGAAATAATCCTGCCATCCTCAATCTGGACAATATAATCCATGTGCTTTTTAATGTCATCCAGTATATGCGTACTCATAAGAACAGCACAATGTTCATCCACAAGCAGTTCATGCAGCATACGAAAAAAATCCTTTTTGAATACTACATCCATCCCTGCCGTTGCTTCATCTAGCAGGTAAAGCTGTGAATAATGAGCCGCTGCAAAGGCAAGCTGATACTTGATATATTCACCTCTTGACATATTTTTCAACAAACTGCCAACAGGGACTCCCATACGGTTTATGTGTTCTTGAAAGATCTCCATCGAAAATTGATCATACAGATACTGCAGCATTTCTGCATTTTCGAAAGCGCTACGTTCCATAAAAAATTTCTGCTCATCAGATACAAATCCTACTTTATTCAGCAGCTTTGTACGGTTCTGCCTCCAATCCATCCCATCCGCCAGTATCGTTCCTTTATAATCTGCTTTTTGATCTAGCAGCATATGAAACAGTGTCGTCTTACCTGAACCGTTTTTTCCAACCAGTGCCGTTATATATCCTTCCCTTACCTCAAATAAAATCTCCTGTAATGCAAACTTTTTCCTGCAGTAATCTACGTTTTGAAATACTATATTCATATGCCGTCCCCTTTTTCGTATTTAAATTTATATCTGTCAATTTTCTCGTTTATTCTTCGACGAGCTCTTCCACCATCGATAAAATCTCCTGCTTTGTCATCCCTGCCTTGGAGCACTCCTGCAAAATTTCCGCTACCTTCTTTTCCAGAAGAACATACTGTTTTTCTTTCAGATACTCTGTATTTGTCTCGCACACATAAAAACCTTTTCCCGCTACGGAGCGGATCAGGTTCTCTTTTTCTAATTCCTCATATGCCCGTTTGGTTGTGATTACGCTGACCTCCAGCCTGCTTGCCAGCATACGGATCGAAGGAAGAGCTTCGCCTGCATTCAATTCATGGTTAAATATTGCATTTTTAATCTGACTGACAATCTGCTCATAAATTGCCAGACTGCTGCCTGTATTGATTACAATCTCCATTCCTCTCCATTCCTCTCATATCATCTGCATATTCTTTCAAATCCTCAGCATACCGCTGCGTCAGATCATAACAGGAAATTACCAATCAGCCTTAGCTGGATAACAGCTCTCATACCACAATCCGCGCTCCATAACCGGCTTATAATAGATCTTAACTGCTGCCAGGCTTAACAGCGCTTCTACAATTACAAAAACTGTTAAAAAAATCTTATCATTTCCTTCATCTATACCAATCAAATCTGAGAAACCAAACAGGCAAATTCCAATCAAACCGACCAACTGCAGAAACACATTTAATAATTCATATGCATACGGCATACGCATATCCCATTGATCTTTAGGCATGTCAACCATTTTCCACGACTTTGGCAGACAATATACATTAATGCCCACCAGATAGCTGATGATCAAAAGATTCATTTCCATATAATAGAACAACTGTATAAATCCCAATGCGGCAGCAACTGTGCTGCTGATAAGGCACATCGACACCGGCAGTAAAACTCGAATCCAATATGCAGTCTTTAAATAAACTCTTCTGTCATTTTCCGACAAAGGACATAAAAACAAAACCTTACTCAATTGATTTGGATAAGCCCGCGCCAGCATCAGGCCAATCACCATCGGCACAAACCCTAAGATCATCATAATATTTGTCTCTCTAAAATGTATTAATGCAAGCACCGCAATATAGATATACATATACCAGGCTGTAAAATTACAGTTCTTTTTTAATGCCTCCCAAAATCCATGACGGTAATCGTTATAAACCATTTTTATCATGCTGCTACCCCTATGTGAACTGATTTTATCTGATTTCATCTATGCATACTTAGAACATACTTACTGCTTTTTAACATCCAGCCTGCCGCTTTTCATAAAATAGTACATAATTTCTTCCAGTGACGGAATATTGACTGACAGCCGGCTGTCATAAGTATCAATGCGTCTGTGCCGAACAAGCGCAGATGTCATATACTCCCCCTTTTCTTTATAAATCACACGTTCTGTTTTTAACAGGCTGACCTTATAGTCTTCTCCCTTTACCAATCGAAACCGATCAATCAGCAGTTCTTTTTCACAAGAAAATACCAGACTGCCTTTATGCAGAAGGGTAATATAATCTGCGATCCGATCCAGATCCTGCAGCTGATGCGTAGCCAAAATCACGCTGTGTTCTCCATTACTGATAAAATCTGTTATATTATGAAAAAACAGTTCTCGAAATTCGGGATCAAAATTCGCAGTCGGCTCATCCAGCACCAACAGCTTAGGAGCGTGAGACAGTGCAAATGCAAACTGAAACTTTAACTTTTCACCTTTTGATAATTGTTTCCACCTTTTCTGCAGATCTAAGCAAAAATCTGCACAATAATCAGTAAATATTTTTTCATTGTAATTCACATAATACCTTCCGTACATATTTGCAAGATCAACCAGCTTTGTATTTGATGAAAACAAATCTTCATCTGCTAATACATAACCGATTTTATTTCGAATACCGCGCTCGTCATCCTGATAACAGCTGCCAAACATCTGTATTCTACCGCAGTCTGGCTGATACAAACCCAGAATCAGATTTAACATACTCGTCTTGCCCGCGCCATTTTCCCCAATTAAACCCATAACGTATCCTTTTGGCAGCTCAAAATTAAGATCATTTAGCCTAAAATTCCCCAGCTGCTTATGCACCTCTGTAAATTTTACCATATCATCAACTCCCTTCTATATAAAGCTGCCCGACTAGAGATTTTAAAATTCAATGGCACGGACCAGAGTGTGTTTGAAAAATCATTCCCGCGATCTGCACTCCCCACTTTGCGGAGAATTCATCCTAAATTTAATCAACATAGCCCGCTATGCCTCATAAATTGGGGATAAATTCTCCACTAAGTGTGAAGCAAATCTCACAGAAAGCATTTTTCAAACATGCTCTAGACTGTGCAAAACTCTAATGTCTATGTATACTACCGTGCATATACTGTATATAATTATATATACAGTATATGCACGGTTATGTCAAGCATTTTTAAAGATTATGTTCCTTTGAGATTAAGGAAGGCTGTTATAAAGTTTTCCATGCAAACAGCCGACATAAGTTATATGATTTTATCTAATTTTATTTCTTTATAAATAATTCTTCATTTTAGATATGGGACTGATTCCAATATTTAAACTGACAGCTGAATAATTTTCACAATCATGCACGGATGCAGACAATGTACGAATGGCAGGGATGCGTAATTATTTCGTAAGAAAGGCAGGAATGCAGGATGCAGAGCGTACAAAGCATACACATAGAAGGAGCCGGCCTGATCGACGGCATAGGCTCAAATACAAAATCAGACGGTTTTGATTTTGGGACAGTTTCTTTTGGCGCTGATAAGACACAAGAGACAGAAAAACTGTCGAAGGGTGAGAAAACGACCGAAGTAACTTATCAAAAGCCGCAACAGGACAATCAGGCAGGAACAATGGAAGATGTCATGCAGCAGGCGGGAAATATGGATGCTGCAATGATGAAAAATCAAATGGTGGTTGCCTCAAACACGACAACCACGACAGATTGTAAAAAAATGGAACAGGATGGATTTTCACTGCCCCAGATGGACACGGAAACAATCGTCACTGTAACAGATAAAATAAAAATAGAACTGGCAAAGGCAGGCGTAGATATCAGTTACTTTGGTGACAGTTTAAGTGCTGAGCAATTAGAAGAAATAAGCGGAAATGCAGTACTTGCCCAGAAGCTTGCCGGAAAGATACAGCAGATGCAGGCAGACCTGCCGCTTACTGCTGACAATATTGAAGACTGTAAAAAATCTCTTCAAGAAGCGTCTGAGCTTCACAAGCCAAATGACGGGGCGGTTAAATATATGCTGGATAACCAGCTGGAGCCGACGATTGCCAATTTGTATAAAGCTCAGTACAGCGGCAGCGCAATTTACATGAATCCCGACGCAGCCCAGATTGACCTGTCTGGAATGCAGGAACAAATATCCAGGGTAATCGCACAGGCGGGGCTGACCGAAAACGAACAGACCATTTCCGCCAGCCATTGGATGATACAAAATGACATCCCGCTTACGCCGGACAACTTAAATTATTATATGCAGTTAAACTCGCTGTCATTTCCGCAAAACGAAGAAGAACTGCTGGAGGCCATGGTCACTTCTATCGCAGAAGGAAAACGCCCGCAGGATGCCATGCTGCTGGATGGTTTTTCACTGATGGCAAAGGCTCAGCAGTCTGTAGATTCTATTCAAAATATATCAGACCAAAGCCTTGCATATATTATAAATAAAGGTGAAAACATAACCATTAAAAATTTAGAAACTGCACAAAACCAGATTGATGCAGGCGCATTAAGCCCAGAAGAATTAGCAGATACTGACAAGCTTATACAAAATGCAGCGGATATAGAAAAACAGGCAGGGGACGGTTTAAACGGTTCATCTGCAGATAATGCAGCGGATTCTGCTGCAAGCGGCTCAACTACAGATAATGCAGCAGATTCTGTTTCAAATGCTTCATCCGTAGGTTATGCACAGGAAATCAATACTCCACAAAACGGTTCTGTTTTGCAGACAGCCGATACACAGACTGCTGCAGTACCGAATACCGGAACTGCCATTGGAGCTGCACAGACAAATGCAGATACAGTTCCATCTGCCACAGTGCAGACTGATCCTAATATGACAGCGCAGTCTGCCGCACAGGCTGAACGGAATGCCATGCAGGGCGCTTCTGCTGCACAAAATGATTTAAATACAATGCAGGGAGCTGCCAAAA
Organism: uncultured Eubacterium sp.; assembly: GCA_910586445.1. GTDB lineage: Bacteria > Bacillota > Clostridia > Lachnospirales > Lachnospiraceae > Eubacterium_J. The sequence continues at coordinate 15,380 of CAJUHV010000066.1, read as the reverse complement.
CGGCACAGACCGTACTGGAAACAGCCGGAATCCGCCAGCCATCAGCAGAAGGTGCTGTACGTACAGATTCCGCTGCACAGCCTGTTTCAAGTAAAGATATATCTGCAGGTCAGGCGGTTTCAGCTGCTGAGAGTGCGAATGATAATTCCGGCAATATGCAGGATCAGTCCGGCAGTATGTCCCGGCATCAGTCTTCACAATATGCGCAGATCGAAATCGTATATATTACTGCCCGCAGACAGCTGGAAGAAGTCCGTCTGATGATGACCGTTGAGTCCAGCTACAGTATGTTAAAACAGGGCATATCCGTAGATACCCAGTCTATGGAAGATCTGATTAACCGGTTAAAAGCTATTGAAAACAGCTATTATAAAAATCTGCTGTCACAAGGCGGCGTAGAACCGTCTGAAGAAAATGTAAGCCTATTTGCAGAAACATCTGAAAAATTAGAACAGCTGAAAGAAATGCCGGCATACGCACTCGGCGCGCGCAATATGGAGATCTCTACCTTGGACGATCTGCATCAGGAAGGCAGCCGCATGCAGCAGACATTCCAGCAGGCAAATGAACGTTATGAAACTATGCAGACACAGGTACGTGCAGATCTCGGCGACTCCATCCAAAAGGCATTTCGAAATGTAGATGATATATTAAAAGATATCGGCCAGACAGTCAGTCCTGCAAATGAACGTGCCGTACGTATACTCGGCTATAACCAGATTGAAATCAATACAGAAAATCTGCTGCGCATGAAGACAGCTGACCAGCAGGTACAGATGGCATTTCGAAATATGACGCCGTCTGTTATAAGAGAATTTATTGACAGAGATATTAACCCTATGGATATGGATATCCGCGAGCTGAACCGTTATGCAGAACAGATTAAATCCGAGCTGAATATCCATGCTCCTGAGGATAAATATAGTGAATATTTGTATAAATTAGAGCAGAACCACAGTATTTCAGAAGATGAAAGAACAGCTTATATCGGCATCTACCGCCTTATGAACCAGGTCGTGCAGTCAGACGGTGCGGCAATCGGAGCGCTGGTCAATCAGGGCGCGCAGATTACAATGCGCAACCTTCTGGCTGCCGTTCGTTCCGAGCGCCATTCTAATATGGACATTACGATAGACCAGTCTTTTGGCGAATTAAAGAGCGGCGGATACCGTGATTCCATTACCGACCAGATCGAAGCCGGTTATCAGAATAACTGCGTAAGGCAGGCACTGGATGAATTGTCACCAGAGCGTATGCGTGCAGTTGCAAACGATACGAAATGGGATGAGCTGACTCCGGAACAATTTTTAGAACAGCTGAAAGAAGCACCGGAAGATCTTGCGGCAGAAGAGTCCTATTACAAACATCAATTAGAAGATCTGACACAATGTGCAAAATCATCGCAGGAAGTATATAAAATGTTAGAGCGTTATGACCTGCCAAATACGGTCATGAATGTCATGGCTGTTTCGGAATTTATGCATAACCGCAACCGTGCCTTCCAACGGCTGTTTCATACAGATCTCGGCCGAAAACCGGATTCTGCTATTTCTACGGAACCTTATATGTCTAAGGATGAGGATGGAAACGCTGAGGTAGATTTTAACGCAATAAAAGAAGAGCTGTTAAGGCGGTTTGGCGAAGATATCAAAAAGCCGGAAGATCTTGCACAGGCGGTAGCTGAACTGGCTGAATGTGCTGAAAAATGTATGAGCACAATGATCCTGGAACCAAATGTAACAAGCCTGGATATTCGCGAATTAAAGCTTATGAATGCCCAGCTTTCCATCGGTGCAAAAATGGCATCTACCGAATGTTTTTCAATGCCGATTGAAGTAGATGGAGAGATTACGAATGTCACGCTTAAAATCGTACGTAACAAAGAGCAGAAAGGGCTGATTAACATTACTCTGGAAACCAGCCGTCTTGGCAAAATTGCGGCAGAGCTGAAAGCAAAACAATCCGGCATAACCGGCTATGTAGCAACAAATTCAAGGCAGTCCCGAGATCTGCTCCGCTCTATGCACGACGACATTACAAAGGCTCTGCAGGATGAAGAAGGCAGCCAGGTAGATATTAATTATATTACAAGCGGCAGGCTGGACCTAAACTATTTTGCAGAAAGCAGCGGCAGCAGCGAAGAACCGGAATCCGAAGAACTGCGTGAAATACAGACCAAAACACTGTATGGCATGGCAGAAGGCTTTATCAAAGTTTTAAAACAGCTTGACGCATCATAACTGTGAAAATTGTGAATTTTCTATGTCAAGGTTATGGTTTGACTGCATAAAGCCGAAATAAACAACGAGCTATTAAAAATATAATTATGAGGTGCACAGAATGAAAATAAATCAGAATATATCCGCAGTAATTGTAAACGACCAGCTGCTCCGCAATGAGAACGCTTTATCCCAATCCGTTAAGAAATTATCTTCTGGGTTTAAATTTAACGATGCAAAGGACAATCCATCCGGTATGGCAATCTCTTTTAAAATGCAGGCACAGATTAATGCACTGCACAGAGCTTCTTTAAATGCCACCGACGGCACCAGCATGGTAGAAACAATTGACGGTGCTATAGGTGAAATGACCGAAATACTGCAGCGTATGCGCGAACTGTGCGTACAGGCAGCAAGCGATACAAATACGCCAGAGGATTTACAGGCTGTACAAAAAGAAATCACTTCTTTAAAAGATGAGATAAACCGTATTTCCACGGATACAGAATTTAACGGCAAAAAAATGTTAGACGGTTCATTGGACCGCCGGACTTATGTAACCAGCTATGATCCGGCCGACCCGACAGCTTACGGAAACAGCATGTTCGATAAAATGTCAAACGTGATTATATCTGACGAAGTTCAGGCAGGAAAGTATTATTTAGAAATTACAACTCCTCCAGAACATGCAGTCGTAAATGCAGGTGCAGGCGGCGGTGGTGCGACTGTTACGGCAGCAGAAGCAGGTATTGTTGTTATCAACGGCGTAAAAGCTGAAATCAAAGAAAATATGACACCTGAAGAAGTATACAAAACACTTCAAGAAGCAGGCAGCCAGGGATGGGTAAATGTCTTTGCGAGAGACACTACGGTACCTCAGCAGATTACAGACAAAACATTATCCACACAAGGATATACAGAAATACCATATACAGCTTTCAACCAGTCTCTGTCCTTTGTATCACAAAAGTATGGTGCTATGGAATCCGTTACTGTAAGCTGTGACAATCCTGCATTAAGACAGCTTCTGGGACTTGGCGCAGAAAGCATTTCAGCATCAGGTGTAGATGTAGAAGCGTCATTTGAATCAACCGCGGGAAATCCTCTGCCAGATGATTACCAGCAGTACTCTGGACAGGTAGTTGTAACAGGTACCGGAGATCGAGTTGTGATCACCGATAAAAGCGGATTTGAAATCAGCGTAGATGTACGTGCAGATATTTTCGTTGAGGAAGATCCTGCAACAGGCGCTACAAATATTCTTGCTCAGAAAGAATTGACGATTGAAACAACGGATATCGGCACGCTTCAGCTTCAGATCGGTGCAAACGAGGATCAGGAAATGGCGGTCAGGGTGCCGATTTTAAATACACGCAGCTTGTATATCGATGAGCTTGACGTCACAAAAATCGATGGTGCTGACAGAGGCATGACAGAAATGGACAATGCCATCAGCATCGTATCTGCTGCACGTGCAAAAATGGGTGCGTACGAAAACCGTCTGGATTATGCAGTAAAGAGCCTGGACGAAACAGGCGAGGATATGACTACCGCAATTTCTCGTCTGGGCGATGTAGATATGGCAGAAGAAATGACTACTTATACAAACGCCAGCGTATTGACGCAGGCATCTATATCTGTCCTTGCACAGGCAAACGATCTGCCACAGCAGGTATTATCTCTGCTGCAGGGCTAATTTAAGGAGTGCTTATGACAAACGATCAAAAACTAGACTTTACACGCAGAATTACGCAGGCAAACCGAAGCGAACTTGTGCTGATAAAGTTTGAAATTCTGTTCGTATATTTTGATGAGATCTGTACCGCTTTTCATGCAGATGATCAAGAAGCACTGACACTGAGTGTACGCCATGCAGATGCCGTACTGAAAAGCTTTCAGGAAACGTTGGATTTTACATACGAGATTTCTGCGCAGTTATTTTCTTTATACGATTTTCACCGCAGACAGCTCGCAAAAGTACTTATGCGGCATTCCCTTGATGAACTGCACCACAGCAGAAAAATGCTGCAGTCCACATACGAAGGTTTTAAACAGGCTGCTAAACAGGATCAGTCCAAACCGCTGATGCAGAATGCACAGCAGGTATACGCAGGCTACACTTATGGAAAAAATGATATTAATGAAAGTTATGAAATAGGAGCTTCAAGAGGCTTTCTGGCGTAATGCCAGAAAGCCTCTTATGGTTTTGCCACTTCATAAGATTTCAAGCGGCAAAGGAGGAATTTATATCTCATTTGTATGGCGTTTACTTCATAGATATAACTATCTATCAGCTCCGGGTCTGTGGCATTTTCAAAATTCTGATAGGCGAGATCCAGATTATTTTTTGTCTGCGTCAGATTATCCAGCAAGCTCTGATAATCTTCATCTGGCTGTGATTCCTGTTTAAAAAATCGAAACAAAGGTTTACCTCACTTTCGTTCTGTCGCATTCTAATATGCTGCACGGACTACATCACAATATTCTATCTGTTGATTTAGTATAGTCCATCCAGTGGAAAAATATTCATAAACAGGAAAAGAAAAAAACGACATAATTTTAGAAACAAGGCATAGATTATACAAAGGTCAAGCAATGCACGAGGTTATTTCATGGAACAGGAAAGTGTTTTTCTTATTATGATCGGAATCTGCGCATTAGTTCTTATGATCGGCTTGTTAAAACGAAAAGCTGCCATTGTATTAAATATTATAGTGCGTATAATCGTCGGCTCTGTAGGAATTATTTTTTTGAATGATTTTCTGCAGAAACAAGGGATTCCTGTATCTGCAGGTTTGAACCCGCTAAATCTTTTGACAATCGGAAGCCTTGGCACAAGCGGGTTTGCATTGATCTATGCTATTTTGTTTTATAGTTTGTTGTAAGGATTTACCAAAATTAAATAAATCATTCAAAAAGAGTAGACAAACGCAAAAAAAGCTCGTATAATCCAACTTACAAAACACATCTGCCGATGGCAGCCATAAACATCCGCCATTTATAAAGCAGATCAAAGGAGGGGATTTCATTGGAAGTTTTATCATCGTCTGCCTGCTGTGCATATTAGCAGTATCAGTATGGATGGACATACGGACAGGAAAAATCAGTAACCGGCTGATTGGACTTGGATTATTTTTAGGCTATATTTTCAATCTGATTGAATATGGCTGGAATGGGAGTTTTTATTTTCTCATACGGATTTCTGTACCGGTTCTATTATTTTATCTATTGTTTCTTATGCGTGCGCTTGGCGCAGGCGACATCAAATTGTTTTCCGTAATCAGCAGCTGCATTGGACTAAAAGGCGTATTGGATATAATTATTTATTCTTTTCTAACAGGCGCAGTATTATCCCTTATTGTCCTGATCCACAATAAAAATCTATACAGCCGCATTGCTTATTTATCTGAATATGTCAAAAGAGCTCTATACACAAAATCCATAGCAAAATATGATTATAAATCAGACGGAAATCAAAACTATATACACTTTTCAATCGCAATATTCACAGGCTTTATAATCTACTTAATATTTACTTAGGAGGAATTTGATTGGGAAAATTAAAGCTGGCAGTAGCAGGAGAAACTCTTTTCGCTGCAAGGCTGGCAGAATGTATCAAAAAAAATGCACCAGAATACCTAGAAGTATCAAGCTGCCGGCAGTTCCATAATCTGTCTGAATTTTTAAACCAGCTCCAGCCAGATATGATTATCTATGAACCAAATGACAGCATACAAGAACTGCTGCCGCAAAATGCAGTCAAAATACTGCTATCCTGCGAAAAAACTCCGAAAGAAGACAGCCCGCTTTCAATTTTTCGCTATCAGCAGGGCCCGGAAATACTGCGCCAGGCATTTCAGATCTATGAAAAAACAGCAACACAGAATCTCGTATATTTATATAACACAAAAAATCTTGAAATCACGGCATTTTTTGCACCGGGCGGACATGAGTATCAGCTGCCTTTTTCTATATCCTATGCAGCATTATGTGGAGAAACAGTCAAAGTATTGTATCTGAACCTAGCTGAATTTACCGGAATGGTTCCCCTTTTACAAGATACAGAAGGCGAAAATTTCAGTGACCTTATTTATTGGATACGACAGAAAAAAGAACGATTCCTGCTATGCCTGCAGGGTGTGCTGCATCAGACAGATCATTTTGATTACTTACAGCCCCCTGCCAATCCACAGGATCTATACGATATGACAGAAGCTGATCTGACAGGCTTACTATCACTCTTACAGGAACAGACAGAATATCAGCAGATTGTCTTCAACTGCGGGACATGGAATCGGGCAGTAGAACAAATTCTAGTTCACTGCAGCAAAATTTATTGTATGGTCAAAGAAAGTTCTCTTGGAAAATACAGAAAAATGGATTTTGAACAATTTTTAGATAAAGGTCATAGAAAAAATCTAAAAAATAAAATACATTACATATATCCATCGACAGCTAACGGCGGTTTTGCACCAGGTATAGATCTCTTGTCACAGCTGCAGCGAGGCGATTTTGCAGAACAAGTCAGGCGGCTTACCATTAATCCTGCAGATACAGACCTGCCGCCCGAAAACAAATAACCATTTACGAAAGGAAATGCATGACACAGGAAATGGAGCAGCTTCGTCATCATATACTTACAAAACTTGATCTGACCAGAGAAACCGGTGATGAAGAACTTGCAGAATTAATTTATAACGAAGTTGGCAGCTACAGCAGGCAGCATGGACTATCTCTAATACATAGAGAACAATTTCAGAAGGAAATTTATCATTCTTTGCGAAAACTGGATGCCCTTCAAGAACTGATTGATAACCCAGACGTTACAGAAATCATGGTTAACGGCTCAGAGCACATTTTCTATGAAATGAACGGCCGTGTCCATCAATGGGACAGGCAATTTTATTCCAAAGAAAAATTAGAAGATGTCATACAGCAGATTGTCGCAGCAGGAAACAAAATCGTAAATGAAGCAAATCCTATCGTAGATACAAGGTTAAAGGATGGATCTCGTGTAAATATAGTTCTATCACCTATTTCTATAGATGGATCAGCTGTTACAATTCGAAAATTTCCTGATCATCCAATGACAATGAACCAGCTCATCCAATTTGGAGCTGTTTCACAAGAGGTGGCAGCATTTCTAAAAAAGCTCATCCATGCCGGATATAATATCTTTGTATCTGGCGGAACCGGTGCCGGAAAAACAACATTTCTCAATGCCCTGTCAGAATTTATCCCTTCGGACGAACGGCTGATCACAATTGAAGATTCTGCAGAACTGCAGATTTCATCTATACCAAACCTAATTCGTCTGGAAACACGCACTGCAAATATGGAAGGCGTACGTGAAATATCCATTCGAGATCTGATCCGTTCTTCGCTGCGTATGCGCCCGGATCGTATTATCGTAGGCGAATGCAGAGGGGCCGAGGCTTTAGATATGCTGCAGGCCATGAATACAGGCCATGACGGCAGCCTTAGTACTGGACATGCCAACTCCAATGAAGACATGCTCAAGCGCCTGGAAACTATGGTTCTTATGGGAATGGATCTGCCGATTCCTGCCATCCGCGGCCAGATTGCTTCTGGAATTGATCTCTTAATCCACTTGGGCAGGCTGAGAGACCGTTCCAGAAAAGTACTTCATATCGATGAGATCGACGGAATCAAAGATGGAGAAATCCAGCTACATTCCATATACCGTTTTACAGAACAAGAACACGATCCACCGTTAGAAAAAGTACATGGCATATGGCTAAAAACAGGTGAATTAAAAAACACCTCAAAGCTAAAAGACGCCGGCCTTAGCTGAACAAGCTAGTCTGCATCAAAATATACGAAAAGTCTGAGGAACCTATGATATGTTAAATCGTGACACGCCCATAAAAGATCATAAGAAAACTACATCAAATCAATACACCGACACCTTCTTAAAATCCATGCTGAAAGACTCAAAAAAACAAAATAAGAAAAACACAAAACTACAGCCACCGCAGCCGAAGCAGCCAGAACGGGCAGCTCTAGATTACAGGCGGTATACGTTTACATGGAAGGAACGCTTTCAAATGCTGGCTGAATACCTTGCATTAACAGGCGGATTTGCTTATTTGTTTTACCGATCATGGATTGTAATGGTAATTTTATGGATTTTCTATCCTTTTTACCGAAAACGAAAAAACGCTCAGATGATACAAAAACAGCAGGATATTTTATGCCGGGAATTTAAGGACAGCATTCAATGTGCAGCGGCCTCTATGGCAGCAGGTTATTCTATTGAAAATGCATTTCGGGAGGCATACGCTGAAATAAAGCTCCAATACGGCCCAAATGCCTTAATGACAGAAGAACTGCGTTATATCACCAGCTGCCTGTCACTTAATGTTCCATTAGAACATTTATTGTATGATTTTGCAAACCGAAGCGGATTGGAAGATGTACGAAGTTTCTGCGAAGTATTTGTGTTTGCGAAAAGAAGCGGCGGAGATTTTATCCAGATCATCCGCATGACAGCAGCTAGAATTTCTGAAAAAGCAGAATTGACAGAAGCCATACAGACTGAAATTGCCGGGAAAAAGATGGAACAAAAGGTTATGAATCTAATGCCCCTTATGATACTTTTGTATGTAGATCTTTCCTTTGGCGGATATCTGGATGGGTTATACCATAATATTTTTGGCATTCTCGTAATGACTGCCTGCCTTGCAGTATATCTGGCTTCTTATCTGCTGTCAGAGAAGATCATGAGCATTCAGGTATGAGCAGCTTTTCATCACGCTTAACATTGTCAATTCTTTATTATATTTAGGAGGATCTTAAAATATGACAGGAAAAATCATATGTCTAATCATAATAACGATAAGCATTCTCACATTACTTTTTCTATACGCCAAAAACATGAAAAAGAATTTAAAGGATGCTGCTAAAGTATTGGCAATGTCAGGATTATTAGGCTTTGTCATCTGCATGACTGAAGAATCTGAACAATCGTTGACAAAGGATGGCAGACTTTTAAGAAATAAAGCTGGAGAAGATGCCGAAACCCAGGAATTACGGCTAAATGTAGACGGCATGCTCAAAGATTATAGCTACATGGTAGATGTTGAAGCACAAAGGCTGCAGGGGGACGAGCTGGAGCTGCTGTTTTCTGAAGCAGAAAAAGAAGCAGAAAAAGAATTTCTCGCAGATAACTCATCGCTAGACTGTATTGAAAAGAATGTTTCACTGCCAAAAAGCCTGCAAAACGGCCAGATCCGCGCCTCCTGGCAGCTAGATCCAGATGGATTATTTGATTCAGATGGCGAACTATGTACCGATCAGCTGGCCAAAGAAGGTACTTTGGTTATGGTAACACTAACCTTGACCTACTTTGATGAAAAAAGAAGCCATTCATTCGGCTGCATGGTTCTGCCTGAAAAACGATCCAACAGCGAACAGCTGTTGAATGATCTTTCAGATTATTTTGTACAGGAACAGGAATTAAATAAAAATGAGCCTTATATAAACCTTCCGCTTGAATGGAACGGCAGACGGCTGCAATGGTCTAGAAAATCCGATCAAACATATCAGATTATTTTAATGCTCGGTCTAGCTGCCGCTGTCATCGTGTATATCCAGCAAGGAATTGCAGAGCAGAAAAAAGAGCAGAGCCGTAAAGACCAGCTTCTTCGGCAGTATCCAGATATGGTCAGCAAGATCTCTCTGCTGCTCGGCGCAGGTATGACTCTTAGCGGAGCCTGGGAACGGATTGTCCTAAATTACCAAAGACAGCTGGAACAGCAGCATACAAAATCAATCGAAGTTTACGAACAGATGCTGTTATCCTATCGTGAAATGCAGGATGGCATAGGTGAATTAAAGGTATATGAACGATTTGGCGAACGGTGCGGCACACCTCAATATCGAAAGTTTTCCGTATTAATTGTACAGAACCTAAGGAAAGGCAACTCTGGACTAAGACAAATCTTGGAAAAAGAGGTATCGGAGGCATTTGCACTTCGAAAAAATCAGGCAAAAAAAGCCGGAGAAGAGGCCAGCACGAAAATATTACTGCCTATGATGATGATGCTATGTATAGTTATGGTCATTATTTTAGTCCCGGCATTTTTAACTTTTCAGATGTAAAATAATCTATCATCAACAAACACTTTATAACAATACAGATGTAAAACAACCTAATATCAACAAACACTTTACAACATTAGAAAGAGAGGCATATTATGTATAGCTTTATAGAATTTTTAGACGAAGAAGACGGCATCGGAGTCGTAGAACTGATACTAATACTAGTCGTACTGATAGGGCTTGTTTTAATTTTCAAGGACAGCCTGCGTAAGCTTGTGAAAGAGATCTTCGATACAATCACAAAAAATGCAACAGAAGTATCCAACACCGATTAATCCAGATGAAAAGCAGAAAAACAGGTAGTATTACCATATTTATGAGTCTTATGCTGATGATAACTGCAGCACTATTATTTACCCTGTTAGAAGGTTCACGTTATATGATGTTAGGAATGACAGCAGTTATAAACAGCCAGAGCGTTACAGAATCCATGCTGGCAGAATACAATATACCGGCTTATAAGAACTATCATCTCTTTATGCTGGACAGTGGTTTTGGTACCGGAGAACTGCTGCTGTCAAAACTAAATGCACAAATGCAGAAGCTCGGACAGGAAAACCTAAATCCATCCGTAATCGGCCTTGGCAGGTACAGCAATTTTCTGCAGATGGATGTCACTGACAGCAGCATTACTCAGTATGAATTAGCTACAGATCATAGCGCCAGACCTCTGCTGAAGCAGATCTCCGAATTGACCAAAGGTGAACTTGCAGCTGACCTGTTAGAACAGGCATATAAAAAAGCTGCTGGTTTACAAGATTCCTATAAACAAGGACAGGAAGCTGACAAGTATCTGGATGGAGCACTCGATACAATTAAGCAGGCAAATGAAGCTGCCCAGTCTCAGACGGATGACTCGCCTAAGGCAAACACTACGTTTAAACTAAACAGTTTACCAAGCCCAGTCACAGAACAGGAAGCTGAAATACCGGATGAGCCTGTTTCAAATCCAATCCAAGACATAAAAAATGCAAAAGACTCTCCGCTGTTAGCTCAAATATTATCTGATGGAACTGAAATTTCTGCTAAGCAGATTTCTAAAGAAGATACCATTGGCAGACGAGCTATGAATATAGGCAACTATGAGGAATCCTCATCATCTAATATTGCAGAAAAAATGCTGATTATTCAATATCTAAATAAATATACATCCCACTATCAAAACCAATTACAAATACCTCATGCACTTGATTATGAACAGGAATATATTTTATTTGGAAAATCTACAGATGAAGATAACTTAAAGAAAATGGCCGGAAAATTATTATTACTAAGAGAAGGCATTAACTTTGCCTATTTACTGACTGACAGCACAAGACGGGAAGAAGCTCTTGCCATGGCAACAGCGATTGCAGCAGCTGCTGCAATACCAGCAGTTATTACAGCCATACAAATGGGGCTGCTTGCTTCATGGGCTTATGCAGAGAGCATTGTAGAGCTTCGAACATTGTTTTCAGGCGGTAATATAGCAGCCGTAAAGTCATCCGCAAGCTGGACAGTAAGCCTCGCTGAAGCTGTTCCGGTGCTCTTTGATACTTCCGTAAAATCAAAAGAAGTAAGCGGCGGCATGGATTATAAAAGTTATCTGCAGTTATTTTTGGCAGTTGAAAGCATGGATAATATAGGAATACGCTTTTCTAATCTACTTGAAAAAAATCTGCGTTTATATGCCGGATATGAACAGATCAAGCTTGACTGCATGATCACCGCTATAGAAACAGAAACCATTTATCAGGCAGAACAGGTATTTCTTTCGTTCGTAACAATCGGACGACTGCCAAGAAACGGATATAAATATGAAAATAAATACAAATTTTGTTACAGTATAACAGATTCTCGTTAATATCTAAGAAACATTGAAAAACATTCTACAGAAAGGCAGGTGTATCAGGATGTCCCTCGGCATTGCACATAAAGATAACGCTTTCAAAGCAATTCAAGTAAAGTCTCTCTCTATCAGGCGAGAAAAAGTCTGTCATTATATGGGTTCCCAGCCGCATAGCCGTGGGACATCCCGATGCACCTGCCCCAAAGCAGTATTAACTATAGAGGCCGCAATCATTCTTCCATTCTTTGTCTGTTTTATGGTATTTATATTGTATTTTTTTAGAGTATTACAGACACAAACATGTGTCGCACAGGCACTTCAGTATGCAGGCCGAAAAACTGCTGCCGAATACAGCCTGCCTGCAGATACAAACGATCAGAATGACCAGAAAGCTATACTCGAAGAGATTAAAGAATCAAATCTAACAGGACTATTAAAAGCCAAAGCTTATTTCTATAAACAATTAAAAAAACAGGAATGCCCGACACAGTATATTCATAGAGGAATCTCAGGTATCAGTTTCTTGCAGTCGGACTTTTCTGAAAATTATATCGAGTTAAAAGCAATTTATAAAATGACACTGCCAATAAATCTGTTTGGTAAGATACATTTTCGAATTGTCCAAGTATCAAAATGCAGGAAATGGACTGGATACGATCCAAAACAGGATACACAGTCAGAACAGGATCACTGGCTCTATTATACAGAATATGGAACCGTATATCATGCAGATAGATCCTGCACGCATTTAGATTTGTCCATTCGAGGCGTTACTTCTGCTCAAGTCTCTTCAAAAAGAAATAACAGCGGTGGAAAATATCACAAATGCGATAAATGCGGAAATAAGTCCTCTGAAAACGGCATGGTATATATTACCGATTATGGAGACCGATATCACAGCAGCCTTACATGCAGCGGATTAAAACGTATCATATACATGATTCGAAAGTCCAAAGCAACAGATAAAAGAATGTGCAGTAAATGCGGCGGATAACCCCCTCACTTTGTGCAGCGCTGAATACAAATTTTCATCTTAGGTATTTACATTAAAGGAGAACTTATGGATAAACATTTAGCAGTCATTTTTCTGCTTGGAATCTGCAGCATTGAGGATATAAAAAACAAACAGATACATATCATATGGCCTGTAAGTTTTGCAGTAATTGGTGTTCTATGCCGGATATTTGTATGGAATCAGCCTATATTTGAAATAATTATTGCAGTATTTCCTGGACTTGCCGTTCTGGCAATGTCATATGCAACAAAAGGCGGTATTGGTGAAGGCGACAGCTTACTGCTAATCGTTGCCGGGATATATTTAGGAGCCTCTTATACCATTGAGATCCTGCTGTATGCTGTTTTTCTTTCATCCATATATGCGTTATTTCTATATACCGTAAAAAAGAAAAAACAAAGATATGAAATGGCATTTGTACCATTCTTGTTCATTTCATTTACAGGCAGCCTGTTACTCCAAATATTGTAAAAACATATTTATCAACTCATAATCTGCCAGATTGCGACTTAAACAGCCATCCAATATAATTTATTTTCCAAGCAGAAAGCAGGATAACATGAAAATAAATACTAAGTATAATAATATCAAGTATAATAAAAATATTAAGTATAATAAAATTGTCAACTATAACAAAAATACCAAACTTAATAGAATTGTTGAATTTAATAAAAATGTTCAATTTATTAAAAATACGAAACAGGTCATATTTTATGAAAGGTACATAATCACCAAATTGTATAAAAATAACATTGTTGCCAAATTTAATAAAAATAATATAATTGCCAAATTTAATAAAAATGCTGAATATATCAATTATGTTGAATATATCAATTATGTTGAATTTGATAAAAATGTTAAATTTATTAAAAATAGCAAACATGTCAAATTTAATATACATAAAATAATTGTCAAATATACAAAATCCATAGCTGATATAAAACAGATCAAACTAAAAGCAAGCCTCACAATAGAAGCTGCCATCATTGTTCCCATAATACTCTTTACAATAGTGGGAGGAATAAATATCGGCTTTGAAATGTTTCAACAGGCAAAAGAAACTGTAGAAATAAGAGAAGAGTTAAAAGAACTTAATCCTGTAAAAATAGTACGTAAAAACAGCTATTTATAAGCTCATAAATATCAGAACACACTGAGGAGGAATGATTTATGCTGCCCAAACCCGAATATTCCCGTAAATTAAATAGAAGTACGCTGACCTTAACAATAACTAAAGAAGACTATGAATCTGAAATTGACTGCATTGAAATGTTCCACTATAATAAAATTCCTTACTTTCTACATATGGACACACAAAAAGAAAATATATCGCTAAAATGCAGCTACGACATTACTGGCAGGCATTCTTTAGACTCACTGCTAAAATATAAAACCTTAAACAGCCAGTTGCTTCGGAACATATTGGTTTCGTTTGATCAGGCATGCATACATGCAGAGAAATATTTGCTGACAGAAAATGACATACTGTTAGAACCAGAATTTATTTTTTCCAAAAGCGACTGCAGCCAGTTTGTATTCTGTTATCTGCCCGGATCAAAAAATGAAATCCACAGACAATTTCAGAGCTTAATGGAAGATCTATTACAAAAAACAGATCATAAAGATGTGCAGGCAGTCAAAATTGCTTATGGCATTCATCAAAATGTTGCAATCGATCAATGCCCCCTTCATACTGTATTAGAAAATCTTGAATCATATTGCACAGATCAGATTCTGCATGCTTCATCTTTGGAATATGCGAAGTCTCTTCCATCTGAACAACCGCTAGAACAGAACCATTCTCTTGTTCAGGAAAAGCCTTCTCCATACGCTGGATTCCCTGAATACACAGACCCTGCACAATACAATCAGCCTCCACAGACCGCTGATGTTCATCAATCCAAAATGCATGCTCGTTACTCTGACGCACACACCTGCATCCGCTCTTCTCAGATCACTGATCCTCCACAATCCCAAAAGCACACTGCCGGCTTCGATACACAGCCCTGCATTCAGCCTCCACAGACCGCTGATGTTCATCAATCCAAAGTTCACCCTCTTTGCTCCGACTTACAGCTCCGTATTCATTCTACGCAGGTTGGCGATGCTCATCAATCCAAAAAGCACACTGCCGGCTTTGATACACAGCCCTGCATTCAGCCTCCACAGACCGCTGATGTTCATCAATCCAAAG
>CAJUHV010000065.1 GCA_910586445.1 uncultured Eubacterium sp. | reverse complement strand
GTGGCATATCTGCGTCCTCCAATACCGTTTTTAATGGAGTATAGCAAATTTTTCCAGAACCGTAAAGTATCGTTACTAACCGGATGGAGTACTAGGGGGGGTAAACAAAACCTTAACCTTTAATATTGCCGGATCATGCAGCAATCAATTTGCTCATGATGCCTGCGCACATGAAAATGTCCCGGTCACTACACTGGATGATTATGTAAAGAAACATGATCTGAACGTTGGATTAATTAAAGTTGACCTGGAAGGTGCCGAACAAGACTTTTTGAAAGGCGCAAAAGAAACCATTATGACTCAAAAGCCGGTTTTGTTACTGAGTATATATCATAATGCAGATGATTTTTTTCATTTGAAAACGATTCTGGAAAGCTGGAATTGTGGTTATCAGTTTAAGATTCATAAGGGACTTGATTACTGCTTCTATCTCGAAACACTGCTTATTGCTGAAGCAAAATAAAACTGCATAAAAATGACATGTACATAAAGCACAATTATTTGTCAATATTCAGTACGATTTTTAGGGATTTTTGCCAATTTTGATATAATTGTTGTAAAATTATCGAAAATGATATAGAATTCATATAGAAAACATTTTATTACAGAAAGTTATGCCCTGTATTCTATATTAGTTTGAATATTTTTGCAATAGAATCGATAAAAGTTGTAAAAATCTATCCGTTTTTACATATAAAGTGTCTTATTTTTTGTATATCTTAATTTTTTGCTGATTACTGTGGATCTAGTTATTGATACTTTTTCATATCCTCATAAATCATTCTCATCTGGTTCTGCACCGTTTCCATACTGTATCCTGTGATTATTTCCTGATTGTGACGCCCACAAAGGCCGCGTTCCTCTGGGTGATCCGCAAAATACAAAATCGCGTCTTTCAGACGGCCGATATCTGTAACCAGAAATTTTATCCCGCCCCATTGATCAATCAGCTCCCTGCTCCCACGGATATCTGAGACCACACACGGCAGCCCTGCTGCCATTGCCTCCATAAGCGCAGCAGGCATCCCCTCCTGCAGAGACGGAAAGACAAAAATATCCGCACTGTGGTACAGCCCGGCCATATTCTGCTGAAATCCCGGCATAATGACACGGTCAGCAACACCAAGCCTGCCCGTCAGCTGCCACAGCTCCTTATGCAGTGCACCCTGTCCGCAGATCAGATAATAAATGTCTGTCCTGCCGATTCCTGCCAGCGCCTTGATTACCGCCTGATGATTTTTCCTCCTGCTCAGCTCACCCACCGATAAAAGAAGCAGTGCATCCTCAGGAATCCCATATCTGCTACGGATTTCGCTTCTTTCTCCATCCTGCACTGCCCGTGCCTCATTTTCTGCTCCCGGCAGTCTTTGGAACTTTACGGTATCGATCCCAATACCCGGTATGTAATACACCTTCCCAGCTCTCATGCTCCGCCCTGCAAGCTGATAATCCTCCTGATTGATTGTCACCAGCACATCTGTCCAGCCGGACAGCAGCTTCTCCACAGGATAATACAGCAGCCAGTTTCTAAACGGCGCTCCCCTATAAAAATGAAACCCATGGGCTGTATAAATAACCGCAATTCCTCTTTGATGCGCAGCTGCCCTTGCCAATACGCCGCCCACCGGTGAATGACAGTGAATCCATGCAAAATGATACCGTTTCGTCAAATTCCACAGCTGCCGGTATGCACGCAGCCACCGCCACGGCGGATAAAGCTTCCTCGGACAGTCCCACTGGTGCTGCCGGACTCCCAGCTGATGCAGCATATCTTTCAGCTGCTGAATCCGCCGGACGTCACATGTATTTCCTTCCTCAAAATTACATGCGACGTGTACCTGATAACCCTCATCCTGCATCAGCCTGATGTTCGGCATGTTGAACTGATCGATCATGGATGCTACAGATGCCAGCATTAATACTCTCTTTTTCATATTTTTTATCCAATCTTTGTTATGGCTATCATAGTCTTATCGATAAATGCCTGCCATAAACCATTCTGACATAATATTTACAAATATTTTTCCATTTCTTTTTCAGTTAAGCCATACCGCTCCATAACTGCTTTTTTTATCTCTGACCTGCCCAGTCCAAAGCCCCGCAGTATGTCCACCGCTCCATGAATCCCTTTTTCTATTCCTTTTTCTATCCCTTTTTCTATTCCTTCCTCTATTCCCTGCTTTTTTGCTTCGTGCAATTCAGGCTCCATGATTCTCATTAATGCCGGTCCCATTTCATCCTCTCCTTTCCACTGTTCCACCCACTTTTCGTTTGCTTCTGTAAACACTTCCAAAATAGATTCCGCATATTCCCGCTCTGCTTTTCCAGACAGTTCCCTGCAGAGTTCCAGAAACCTGCTTACATCCCCCTTTTTTGGCTTTCGGGTCAAAACCCTCAGATATGCATGTTTTTTTCTCCCAATTCTTTGATCACGATGACCTGCGTTGGAAAAAGGATTTTATTCCCCCTTAAATAATAGATGCCCGGCCGGAATTTGCCTTTTCCTTTCTATGTCCATTATAACAGCTGCAGATTTCCTTTACAATCAAAAATATTCTTCTGACTGCTGCCTCTCTACAAACTATACCATCCCATCATTGAAATTCCATTTTCTCACCACACCGCAATATATCCCCGAAAAAGTACAATCCGTACCATGAGGGTATTTCTTCCTGCCCAAATTTGCTAGAATGTATTTACCGATGCAGAAAAAATGCTGTTTCTCTGTCGAAAAAGCCAGGAGGAGTTGGTACGGATTTCTGAAAACCCAGTGTCATGCAAACGGGGATTGACAGTTCCGTTTGCATGACACTGGGTTTTCAGCAGTCCGCATCACACAGCAGGTGCGGGCACAGAACGGGACAGCCCTTATGTGCTGCTGGAAACACGCAGGCCGTAAGGCAGTTCCATGTATTACGATAAGGAGGGAAACGACATGAGAATCAGGCAGCTTAAATTAGAAGTTGCAGTGCTCTTAGCAGCGGTTATGACATGCAGCGCACCTGCTTGTGCAGGGATGCCTGTGCTGACGGCATCGGCGGCTGCAAAGGCACAGGTCAGGCTGAATGTGGAATCCAAAACACTGAAAGTCGGGCAGAAGGATTACAAGCTAAAGCTTGTGAACAACAAGCAGAACTGGAAAATCCGGAAGGTAACGACGACAAAAGCGTCGGTATGCAAGCCTTATGGCAGGAAAAATACATATGTCCTGCTGAAAGGCAAGAAAAAGGGGACCGCAACCATCCGGGTAAAAGCCGTGCGCACGGTTACGAAAAACGGGAAGAAGACGACCAAAAGCAAATGGCTGTCATGCAAGGTGCGCGTGAAGCAGCCTTCACCGGACACAAACGCACCGGATATACCAGAGGCAGTGGATGGGGACGTGGCGGTATCTAACCAGACACAGCTGGAGAATGCGCTGAAAAATGCAGAAACGAGGACGCTGCGCCTGCAGACCGAGGCAGCGGACACTTTTACCATTCCGAAAGCAGATTATAAGGATATCGCCCTGACTGTGGATGCACCGAATGCGGATGTTGTAAACAATGGAACATTCCAGTCCATTTCCGTCCTTGCGATTAAGGACAGCACATGGCTGGAGAATGCGGCCGGCAATATCTTCAGCGTGCTTGCGAAAGCTGCACGCATCGTCGTACAGCCGGACGCTGACGTAAACAGCATCACCTTCTCTCAGGCAGATTCAAAGGTATCACTGGAAGTAAACGGGAACGTAAACAGCGTCTCATTTGCTGCTCCGGGCACTGACGCAAAGGTTTCTATCGCACAGGGAGGCACCGTTTCGAACATATCCGTCGCAGAAGACGCACAGCGCACAAAAGTGGATGCGGACGTAGACGGCAGCATTGGAAACATGCAGCTTGCCGCTCCGGATGCGGACATCAGGATGGCCGTCGCAAAAAGCGGGACTGTAAACGGGTTTTCCATGGCGGCACAGGCTAAGAACACGAAAGCTGACCTCACGATAAACGGCCAGGTTGAAAACGTATCACTTGCCGCTCCGGATGCGGACATCAAGGTAACTGTCACAGAAGGCGGGGCTGTTAGTAAGGTAGCCATGGATGCCGCAGCAGACAGCGCGAAAGTCGGCCTGGACGTGAAAGGGACTGTGTCAGACATTACGTTTGACGCACAGAAGGCGGACGTATCCCTGGCGGTGGACGACAACGGCAAAATAGGCAATGTGGCTGTCTCTAAAGAAATAACCCTGGCAGTGTCCGGCACTGCAAAGGAAGCCATTGCAGTGAAAGTTTCTGCGCCGGCAAAGATCACAGCATCGGCCGGCATTGCGCTGGAAAGCAGCGCAGATATAAGCCTCGTGCTGGAAAAAGGCGCGGAAGGCAGCTCTGTAAAAATTACAGGCAGCCTGACGGTCAAAGTCAATATAGAAAACAAGACCGAACAGAGTGTGACTGTCACTACGCCAAACGGCAGATATTCGATATCCAAAGACAGCAGCCGGGATATTACGGTGTTTGCGCCGTCTACATCCAGCGACAGCTCATGGTCTGGAAGTTCTTCGTCCGGCGGTTCCTCATCCGGCGATTCTTCGTCCGGCGGTTCCTCATCTGGCGGTTCCACAGGGGATCAGACACCGGGAGCCCAAAAAGGAATGGTGCTGGACCATACAGATTTTACGATGAAACTGGGACAGGAAGAAGCCATATGCGTATCTGTAGCGCCGGAAGCATCAGGGCGGCTCAAGAATATAAGATGGGATAGCGGCGGTGGTGACGTTGTTTCTGCTACGCGTGATTATTCGGCAATGAATACGCTAAAATTGAAAGCGGAAAATGTCGGGATAGCGGTTATCAGCGTGACCGCAGACGTATACGGACCTGAAAAAGACAGTGCAATCCTCCTGCCAAACCAGACCAAAACAATTGTCATTACGGTAACGGAAGATGGAAATGCCCCAAAACAAACCGCAAAACTGAAACTGACGCCAGAGCCATCATCGATTGATGTTAATGAATCAACAAAAATCACAGCCGAAATTGAGGCACCAGCGGGCGCAACGATTGATCGCACAGAATGGATTTACCATATAATCGAGATCATCACACCCGACGGGGCCGGGTCAGATACGTCATTTACTGTAACAGGCCGGCTGAAAGGCATAGGGACAGTTACGGCAATCACAACCGTTAAACTGCCGGATGGAACCACAGAAACGGTGACAGGGACGGTTGAAATCGAAGTGACAGATAAAAACGCTCCAGACCCGGAAAAGGTGGAACCTTATTTTTGGCTGGTTGGCGCAAATAAAGATGGTTCCATAACTCCATTAACCGTGGGTGAAGAATGCCATTTATCCGTGATGGATAATTCCAGGGCGTATGGACTGGAAATGGAAAAAGTTGAATGGACTTCATCCGACGAGTCAGTTGTGAAAATTGATGCGAAACGGTTATCCGAAACCGATATTTCGGGCCTAAAGAGTGGCAGTTCGACCTTGACGGCAGTTGTTACCTATACGACAGGACCAAAAACATTTACAAAAACAGTATCGAATAAGCTTATAGTGCTCGAAAAAATGCCTGCCATTACGGTATCTACAGCTGAAATAGTTTCAGGAGACTCGCTTACGAATCTGATTTCTCCGTCTACTAATGGTGTGGATCGCGGAATTCACATTGCTCTTACGCGTGAGAATAATGAAAATATTAATATTGCTTATGGCGACTCAAACTACAATTTACATTATACGTGGATAGAGGCCTCCAAGAGTGCTGTCTTTCAAGTACGTTATGAGGACGATCTGAGGAAAGAGTCAGTAGAATATATAGTGCCTATTAGTATACCTGTTCAAATAGATTCGAATGAGTATACGCTATATACAAATCTGCATATGAAGATAACTGATTCTTGGAAAAAATTGGAAGTGACATATGATGACCTGTCATGGAAAAGACCGTTATACTGAAGAAAGGTCTGTAAATAAGATTCTTCTATGATGAAGCAGGGGCGAAAGGCTTGGAACAAGCTTTCGCCCTTGTTTTATATTCAGCGAATATATACTTTTCCAATTCGGAGAATTAGCTTTTCACCTTGACTTATATATAACAGTTACAAAATTGTATGTCAAGAGCGGGCGGGAAATCCGCCCGTCTTTCTGAATTTTTTATTATTCTGGTAAGCGTCCCTCATACATAATGCTCAGTTCACCATAGACCTGTGCCCAGTTTCGAATTGCAGCAGTCCATTTTTCCCTCACTCTATCTAAAGCTGCCAGAGCTTTCTTTTCATCAGCTGCCTGATATATCGTTTGCAAATCTGCGGCAGATGCTTATCTGTCTTTATCCGGCACATACTTCAAGATATTTCTTGCCTGATGAACGATGCATCTTTGATATTCTGTTTTAGGAGATGCTGCTGCAGTCACTTCTTTGATACCAGTAAGTCCATCTGCGCAGATGATCAGGATGCCTTTTACACCGCGATTCTTTTATTCGTTTAAAACAGAGAGCCAGTACTTTGCACTTTCATTTTCTCCAATACTGACGGCAGGCACTTCCTTCTTACCTTCCGCATTAATCACATCTGTCTGCTTTAGAGGTATCATATCATTGATTGTGGGTGTCTTTTTTGCGTGTACATGTGTGTATGTGGTGCTGCTTCTCCACTGGTATCATGATCAGGTTCTATGTAATGTATGCTCATAAGATAGTTTCGATTTTTTTGGTACAAATAAAAGCACAATTATTTTTGGCTGGGCGGTGTATCCAGCATCTCAGGTACTCTTTACAGAGTGTATCGGGAACCATTTCCGACCTCAAAAATAATCGTGCTCATTACTATTATATTTGTTCATGCATATAATATATTATTTATTTGTTGACTTGTCAACATGAAATTCTTTGATTCTCCCACTATCTAAATATCTATATTTTAAATGAAAGAAACCGCTTTCCCGCTGCTGTGTTAGACCAGACTCCGCCTAACGAATTGACTGCAGGCAAAATATTTAGAATTATATAAGATTTCATTTTTTTCATATATAACTCCTCATATAAAATTTCATTTTCATTGCTTAAAGTCCTCTTTCATAAGTAATGTATCTTCTTCGACATCACGCACAAGAGTTTTCCCAATAAAATTCCATCCCTCATTCGGCGGCACTCCCGTTCCCGGACGTTTCGAGCCAAGATCACCTTCAGCCAATACCTCTCCCGCTTTCAGATCATGCATATAAATCAAACTTCTGCGCATAATTTTACGCTGCCCTAATTCAGATGGATAAACCGTACGTTCCTCTGCACCTAGCGCAGCATATACGTTTTTGCACTGCTGCACAAGAAGCCGTAAATGATCGGGCTCCATTGCCATCTGATTGTCCATTCCGATTTTAGATTTATCAAGGGTCAAATGTTTTTCAATCAAGCCTGCGCCCAGAGCCACCGCAGCACATGCCATTTCAGTGCCGAGCGAATGGTCTGAAAACCCTATCGGATAATCAGGGAATTTTTCCTGCAGCCCAATGATATTTTTCAAATGAATTTCACTTATTTCAGGCGGATAAATTGAAATACAATGCAGAATACAGAGATTTTTATTTCCCGCATTTTCAATAATTTTAACAGCGTGTTCTATTTCCTCCATGTCTGCCATTCCTGTGGAAAGAATTAACGGCATGCCCGTTTCTGCAAGATATTCCAAAAACGAATCATTATTAATCTCCATAGAAGCAATTTTTATAAATGGAACGTCATGGCTTACAAGAAAGTCAGCTTCTTCTTTTGAATATGGCGTTGACGCAAATGATATGCCTTTGCTTCTGCAGTAATCCGCCATTTCGCATAACTGCATCTCATTCAACGAAAATTTGTCGACGAAACGCTTCGCAACCGGGTTTTCCTTATAATAAGACTTAGAATACAGCGTTTCCGCGGACCATGACTGAAATTTTACACAATTACATCCGCAGCTGACAGCCGCGTCAACCATTTCCTTTGCGGTTTCAATACTCCCTCCATGTGAAGAATTCACTTCTGCTACAAAATATGGTGCTCCATTTCCTATAATGGCTGAATCATTTAATATAATCTGCGGCATATATCCTCCCTATTGATCAATTGGATCAACTATCATTTCACTTAAAAATAACTGCCTGTCAATAAATGGGGCCTGATCCTCCAAAGGACGGCTGACAAACTTTTTGTCCAGAGTTCTTGCAACAGAGCAGCTGATGTAATCCTGATTTTCAATCCCCCTGATTTCACACAATACTGCATCTTCCTCCATAAAAAATCTTTTTATGCCGTTTTCCAGCTCCCGGTCTGTATCTATGCGCATATATTTCATTCCAAAACACTCCGCAATCCGGCAGAATTCCGGAGCACCCACTCCATTTTCACGGCCCGTCCCAATTGTCCGCGACCGAAAAATATCCCTCTGGCGGCTCCTAATTACAGAATACAGATTATTATTTATCACAATAATTTTAACCGGCAGTTTATGGTAGGCAATCGTTGCCAGTTCCTGCAGATTCATCATAATTGAGCCGTCGCCAATTACGGCAGCAGCATTTCGCGCACCAGAAAAATATGCTCCCACAGCAGCGGGCAGCGCATAACCCATTGCTCCCTGCGATGCCGGGTGCAGCAGCCGCCGGTTTCCAGAAAATACCACGTTTGACGGCAGAATTAATTCCTCCAGCCCCGCATCAGTTATAAGTACCTGATCAGCAGACATTTCCTGTGATAAAACTTCCGCCAGGCGGTATAAATCCACTTCCAGGCTGTGTCTGCGCTCATCCTCGCACAATGGGAAAATTGATTTCCAATGTGCACATTTATGTATCCACTCTGAATAGCTTCCGTCCATTCGAACTCTATTAACAGCAGATAAGAATTCCTTTACACTGCATTCAATAAACTTATCAATCCTGACCGTTCCTTTCGAATGTTCAGCCCTGTCAATATCCACAACTACAATTTTCGCCCCGCGCGCAAATTTTGAATACTGCGGGCTGGTAGTCATCGGTGACAGACGGTTGCCCAAAACCAGAACGAAATCCGAATTTTGTAATGCAAAACAGCCCGAGCGCGAACAGGCCATCATCCCTACACTCCCCATACAGAGCGGCTTATCATAGCCATAAACATCCGGCGCGGAAGCACTGTATACCAGGGGGATGTCATTTTTTTCAACAAATACAATAAGTTCATTTACAGCACCTGCGGAGCGTATCCCATGTCCAATCAAAACAACAGGACGCTTAGATTCCCGAAACAGATCAGCCACGTAACGGACGCCATCCTCCAGTACTCCATACTCCTCCTGTTCCGGTTTATAATGCTCCAGCCCCTCCGGGTCAATACGCATATTTTGAATATCCAGCGGTACATCTATCCATACAGGGCCTTTTCTTCCATGAGAAGCGAGATAAAGCGCTTTCTCAATTTCATATACGGTTCTTGAAGCATCTGTCAGCATAACGGCATATTTTGTTATAGGTTCCGCAAGGCTGACTATATCTGCCTCCTGCTGCCCCCACGTCCGAAGGGGTATTCCCGAATAACGAGATGTCTCACGCAGCGTATTCTGCCCGGAAATAACTGCCATAGGTATCCCATCCTGCCATGCGCACAGCACCCCCGTCAGAGCATTTGCCGCAGCACAGCCGGTAGATACTAAACACGCTCCAATCTTTCCATTATGCTGCGCGTATGCCATGGCCGCATAAGCACATGCCTGCTCATGATGCATGGAGATGCCTGTCAGATGTTCCTCTTTTGCCACTGCGTCAGACAAATACAAAACGCCCCGTCCTGTAACCATAAAAATATGTTTCGTTTCATCAGCAGCCAACTTCTGCATGATATAATCAGATACTCTTACTGACAACTTATTCATCCTTTCTATCCAATAGAAACCAATTCCCACCAGAACCGGCTCTCATCAATCTGCCATCCGATCAATTCATCCAATTCATCTTTAAAACCTTTATCAAAGCAAAGCTGCCATAACGGTTCACCATCATCATTTGCTTCAATCGGCACCCAGCCGTATTTATCAGTCAGCACCATATCCCATGCGACATATCTGACATTAGGAAGCATCTCTGACATTTCTGTAACTGTCTTAATAAGCTCATCCCATCTTGGAATAACAAATCCAGGAATTTTAACATTGGTATCAGGATGGCATTCATAAAATTCCCGGTGTTCATTAGCCAGCTTAGTAACTACCGTCCCAGTCTCCGGGTCTATGCCCGCCAAGTTGTAATTGCCATATCCTTTAATAAAAAACTCACCTCCATTCCCACAAAGCAGCCACGGATGATATATCGTCACCTTATTATCAACCCAGATAGTTGGGCATCTGACAAAATTTACGCTTTGTGGGTGAATGATTTTCAATGCGTCCGTCGGTACAAGAATTTCCTCTAACAGAACAGCAGACGAATCACCCCAGGCATATTCTGCAAGAAGATCTTCTCTCCTCTTCTGAAGCTCCTCAAACATATGGCGTCTGCCACCGCCCTCCCCCAAATCAGACAGAGATAACTTTTCCACGCCATCCCCCTCACCTAAATCAAGCGGTTTGATTATAAATTCGGGATTCTTTTCTATAAACTGCTCAAACTCCTGGAAGGATTTTTCATCGGGATTCTTTTCTAAAAGCATCACATCACGTTTATAAAAATCCTTAAAATAATTATAGCATTTCCATTTATTTGAACATATATCCCTGTCCGTATCATCATTAAGATATGCAAAATACAGCATCCTCTTGCGCATAGTAAGATATGTCTGTTTTTCCTGATGGATTTTATGAATGAAATCATAATAGAACTCTTCCCTTACACTGTTCCCATAAACCCAATAATCGTAAATCGAGCCATAGAAAAATAAATCTTTCTCCTCTGCCAAGGAAGCAGGCAAAACTTCATTCATAAAGCTATGCATTTCCTTTACTATTTTTTCATTATAAATATGCGTATTCTCATCAAAAATACGCCGCCCGATTTTCTCCATCTCCCCGCGATTATCCGTGATCGGTATATTTTTAGTTTTAAAGACAATGTTTTGCATTTTCCGCAATTCTTTCGATTTAAAGATACTTTTCATCTCAATCCCCCTAAAAAGAAATATCATAAAGCATTTCCCACTTTATCAGCTATGCTCTGTGCAGTCAGGCCGCACTGTTTTAACATGTATTTCCTGTTTCCCGGCTTATACGTCTGATCTCCTACACCAGCACAAAGATGAATGCACTTATGGCGTATTCCTGAAAGCGTCTCGGCAACCGCCCCTCCAAGGCCGCCTATGATACTGTGCTCCTCAACAGTAATAAGAACATCATGCATTTCGGAAAGCTCCTTTATACATTCCGTATCCAGCGGCTTGATGGTATGCATATCCACAACGGTCGGGAAAAATCCGAACCTATTTTCTATCAATGCAGCAGCCTCCAGCGATTCTGAAACAAGTGTTGTTCCTGTAGCGATAATTGCTGCTTTTTCACCTCTTTTTAAAACCACTGCCCTGCCAATTTCAAACTGATAATCCTCTTTATATATGACCGGAATATTTACTGCATCACAAAATCTCATATAAACAGGAGCATTCAAATCCGAAACCGCCTCCATCATCTTAACAGCCTCCATGCAGTCTGCCGGCGACAGAACAACCACATTAGGAACTGCCCTCATCAACGCAATATCATTGATACAGGTAAGTGCACTGCCAGAATTTCTATTAAACATTCCTGCGGATGACCCTACTGCAACAATAGGTAGATTAAGGTTTCCCATAAAATGGCGCATTTGATCAGCACATCTTAATACCATAAACGGCGCATATGTTGTCATATATACCCGTTTTCCATGAAGCGCCAGTCCCCCTGCTATTCCTGCCATATTCTGCTCCGAAATCCCTACATTGTAAAAAATTTCCGGATGAACAGAAGCTACACGGCTCAGTCCTGAATGCCTTTCCAGATCCGCAGTTAAAAGATATGTATTTTCATGGTTCGTTTTAAGAATTTCAGAAAAGCCTACACTCCATATAGATGGTTTCATTCCCATTATTGACCAGGAACGGGCATTCCTTTTGTTATACTCTATCATATTTCCCCTCCTCCAGCTCCTTTACAGCAAGATCATAATCCTCCTGAGTGATTGACGTAAAATGGGATTCTGCCTTATTTTCTATTCTTGCAATCCCATGCCCCTTTACAGTCTTAGCTATAATTGCGAGAGGTTTTCCCTGATGCGGCATCAAAAACGCATCCATAAGCTGTTCGATGGAATGCCCGTTTACTGTTACTGTTTCCCACCCAAAGGAACGAAGTTTTTCATCAAGCGGCTTTAAGGAAAGAATATCTTCAGAAGGGCCATCATACTGCATATTGTTATAATCTATCACAGCAGCCAGGTTATCCAGTTTAAACTGCGCTGCTGACAGAAAGCCCTCCCATACGGAACCCTCATCACACTCTCCATCGCCGAGAAGCACATATGTTGTATTATCTATATTGTCACGCTTTGCAGCTATCGCCATCCCGATTCCTACAGAAAGCCCCATCCCTAAAGCGCCGCCAGTAAATTCCAGGCCTATTGCAGGATGAAACGGCTTTCCTGCAAGCAGGCCATCATTCTCATGAAAAGAATGTAATTGTTCAACAGGGAAAAAACCACTCAGCGCTAATGCAGAATAATTTGATAAAATACAATGAGTTTTGCTTGCTATAAAATGATCACTATTTCTATCCGAAGGATGATTGACATCATATTTCATCACTGCGCCGTAAAGAACCGCGAAGATCTCAATGCACGAAAAACTTCCCCCGACATGTGAACCACTGTTTCCCGCACTAAGAGCCATTTCAAGAGACTTTCTGCGTATTTTCTTTGACAATTCATATAGTTCATCGATTTTTTGAATATCATAAGATTTCATACTCGGCCTCCATCCAAGATCATAATCTGTCCATTCATAAACTCTGCCGCTTTTGATGATAAATATAACGCAGCAGCAGCAATTTCTTCTGGTTTCCCGAATCTTTTCACTGTCATTTTATCAAATACTTTCGCAAGTTCCTCTTCATTTCTATAATGCCCCATATCTGTGTCAACGATCCCTGGCGCTATGCCGTTTACCCTGATGTTATATGGGCTTAACTCCCTGGCCAGGGATTTTGTTATCCATATAAGTGCAGCCTTACTAGATCCATACGCAATTGATTCTGGAGTTGGTTCAATTCCGCCTACGGAACACATATTAATAATTATCCCTCTTTTCTGCTTAATCATTGACCTTGCAATATACTGCATAATCCTTATCTGCGAAAACACATTAACCTCATAAACATTTTTAATTTCATCGATTGGTGTCATTGTCATAAGATGACCTGCATAGGTGATTCCCGCATTATTTATAAGGACATCAATACTTTTTTTCTCCGAAATGATTGCCTTCATTCCGATTTTTACCTCATCCGCATTTGTCAAGTCAAAATATACAGGAGCAATATTTGCCCCTGTCTTTCGGCCTAACTGAATAAGTTCATCTTCAAATTCTTTATTATACCGTCTCGCACATGCCCAAATATCATATCCATTCTCAGCAAAAATTTTTACCATAGCCTTTCCCAGACCACGGTTGGCACCAGTGATTACCGCATTCATACCGAACACCTCCAGCATCTTTAATCATTATGCTTAACAAAAACATTCTGCACTCCATTAATTTGATAGCCCACCATTAAATTTCCTTTCAGCGCCATATAATTATTACTTGAAACATTGCTTATAAGCTGCGTCGCACCCAGGGACTGGCATATTTCCACAGATTTCAGCATGCATGGAATCCCGAATCCCGTTTTAATATACTTCTCATATGTTCCGCCTAAAAAAGGTGAAAATACATGGTCTGAAATCTTTTTACAGATAAAAAAATTTATGGTTTCATCATGGTAAATCTCCTTAAAAACCCTGGAACCGCACAGCATATCATCCTTGATCCAATTCGCATAACGCTTATTTGCAATTTCGATAGAAAATTTTGGATCTAAAGCAATCCGGTCAGTTCTAAAAAACCCCTTTTCCAATTCGTGAAACAGTTCTTCCAGATCGCTGTCATCCATTTCATCATAGTGTATTTCATCACATAACCTCTGGTGGAGGGGATGCACCGAACGCCTGCGAAGGTCATTTACTATATGAAACATGACCTCAGCATATATATAACCATTTTCGGACAGCGCCCGGTTAAGTTCTATGTTTCCCACTGGAGCCTTCACCACATTATACTGCTTTTCTTTTGATATTATCGTACGGATTGATTCTTCAACCGGATCCGTGGCAGCAAGCTCAAACTCCATAGCATCTACCCCCAGATTCCTCTTTTCCCAGACAGCATCAATTATCTTCATTTTTTTACCATTATCCTATTTTTTAATATTTATACTGCACACCGATTAAATTTACAGTACACCCCGACTGCAGACCGCCAGCCAGGTACTTTCCCGGAAGAATCACTGTAAATCCTGGCGGTCTGCAGTATATTTACTGAATGACCTTACCGTATTTCGCCAGGATTTCCCTGCCCTTTTCATAGGAACTAAAGTCAATAATATCATCGGTATCCATCATAATATCAAAAGATTCCTCCAGGGCAGCAATAAGATTCATATGCCCAACACTGTCCCAGTTTGTTACTCCCTGATACTCAAGGCCCTCAAGTTCCTTTTCCTCAACGCCAAATGACTCCTTAAATGCATTATTGTACATCTCCAAACTGCTCATAGTACTACCTCCTAAAATAATTTAAAATATTCAAAAAACCACAGTTCCTTACCCATTGTCTATGGAAGAATATTTAGAACTTTATTGGTTATTATAATCAGCCATAAATTTCCTCCAGCTTAGAATACATAACTTTCCCAGAATTATTTCTCGGAATTTCATCTACGCTTACCGCCTGAAATGCCGAACGGTTTAATCCTGCCTTGGCGCTTATAAAGTCCACTGCTTCTGCCATCTTATTTTCATCAGCATCTACAATATATACTTTAAGCTGATCGTCCCGGCCGCCGCAGACACATTTAAATCCCTCTTGATTCAACAGCCCCTCAGCTTCATCAAGATTCACACGATTGCCAAATATTTTCAAAAACCGCTTTTTCCTGCCTACAATAGTAAAAAAACCATCACTGTCACGCACTGCCATATCTCCTGTTTCAAGCCTTCCGTGACGCTGATCTGCTTTTTTCAACTCTTTGGCCGTTAAGGCATAGCCCAGGGTCACATTATCACCCTCATATACCATCTCTCCAACAATACCGGGCTGCATGATTTCTCTGCCGTCCACATCAGCCAGATACAGCCTGCCATGTGGAATTGCTATGCCGATACTCCCGGCCTTGCTGAATGCATATTCCCATGGCAGATATGACATGCGCGCAGTTGCCTCGGTCTGTCCATACATTATAATAAGTTTTATGCCCTTGTTACGGCAGATCTCTGAAAATTCAAGCGTCAGATCCTTTGACAGCTTACCGCCCGCCTGTGTGATATAACGCAGAGACGGAAGCTCCATTCTCTCGAAACGCAGCTGCTTCAGCATTTCATAAACATATGGAACCCCTCCAAAGGTTGTTGCCTTCTGTTCTTTAAACAGCTTCCAAAACATTTTATCCATGAGTGTTTTTTCAGTTGCAATAATCCGCGCCCCCTTAATCAGGTGTGACTGTATGATAGATAATCCATAAGTATAACTCATGGGCATTGTTGTAATCGCCCTGTCATCCTCCTGGATATCCAAATATTCCGCTATGGAATTGGCATTCGATATAATATTCTTATATGACTGCATTACCAGTTTAGGACTTCCCGTGCTTCCAGAAGTCGTGATGAGCACCGCGAGGTCAGGATTCATTTCGGGAGCATTTTCATTCCCGGTTTTAAGCAGATGATGCCTGCCAAAAGCTGCCATCTCGACTCCCTGCGCATGCCAGTTTTGCGGGCAGAATATGAACTGCGGCCTGTACGCCCCAAGCAGCTGATGCAGCATCTTATGATCTATTTTCGGATGAATCAATACGGGTACTATTTTCCTGCGCAAACATCCAATATATGCCATAATTGACTCAGAACAATTTTCACATACAAGAAATATCAAGCTGCGATTTGGAATTTGTGATGCAAAATCATCAGCAGCAGCCAGCATTTCTCCATAAGTATAACTTGTACCATTCTCATCTGTTATTGCTATATTGTCTGAATATCGAAATATATCATTATAAAAATCCATTTAAACCACCCACTTTTTGAAAAGATTCAATTGTTCCAATCATTCATTTCCATGGCGACGGTATCTTAACACTTTTCCCACCTCCTTAACATCCCTGCTCATCATATGTATCCTCCTTCACAACATATTGGGGCGCTTTATTAATGCAGATATATATTCTTCCAATATACTCTCCAAGCAGTCCCAGCATTAACATAATCATGCCGCCTAATATTAACAAAACACATATGGTCGAAGTCCAGCCAGCCGGAATATCAGGATTGCAGATTTTATTCACAGCTGTATAAATACCTCCGCCAAAACCCATTACAGCAAATATAACACCCAGCCAAAATCCGATCTCCAACGGTTTTACAGAAAAGGCCGTAAACCCATTCATCCATAAAGAAAACAATGACCGAAAGCTGTATCCTGACCTTCCCTCCAGCCGCCCGCGATGGCTTGTACGCACACAATTAATCTTTCTTGTGGTTCTGAACACCAGGCCCGGCAGATACGGATATGCATTTTTATAATGGAGCATTTCATCTATAATAAACTTTCTTGCCGCATAAAAACTACTGCCCTTAAAATCCTTCGGTATTTCCAGCAAAGCATGCCCCATCTGTAGTGCGGCCCACGACCCCAATCTTCTAAACAGATTCTGCTTAACCTCATCGTAATAAGCATACACAACATCATAATCTTCTCCCAGTCCATTCAGCAGCTTATATAATTCATCAACCGGAGCCTGCCCGTCATCATCCAGCGAAACAATTACATCTCCTTTCGATTTTGCATATCCTGCCAGCAGCGCAGCGTGCTGCCCGAAATTTTTCGCCAGATTAATGCCATGTACAAAATCATTTTCCCTGGATAAAGACTTTATTACATGCCATACATTGTCAGGCGAACAATCGTTGACTAAAATAATCTCATATTCCATCAGATTTTCTTTTTCTATCTCCATGAGCAGCTCATGAACCACCTGCCTCAATGTATTTTCCGACTGATAGCATGGTATGACAAATGAATATTTCATATAAATCCCCATTCCGCCGCCAAGCCGGCGGCAATAATTTTAGACTTTTAATACTTTCCTGGACATCGTTTCAATCAGATCATAGCCATCCCATGTAAGGGAAAAATCAGCCGTCTTTCCCATCGGAACAATCCGGTCAATCCCCCGCAGCCCTTTCTCTAATACCCATCCGGCAATTTCATCCGCACTGCATCCAAAGTACGAAAGCGTCTGATATTTATTCGTCACGATTTCTGCCAGATCATCCAGGCTGCTGCTGCCATACTCAATAAAGCTTCCTTCCGGACAGGCATACCCTGTAATTTCTCTTGTTAATTTCTTTACCCAGATCCGATGAAATAAATTTCCTTCATCCTTTTCAATCTTTATGCCATCCAGTTCAACAGCAGCCCGAAAGTCCGTCATCAGTTTGTCCACCGCCGCGATCGGCCTGACCTCATACCGCTCTTTTACGCCTTCATATACCGCTCTCCAGAACAATTCCCTTGCATGCTGTACTTCCTGCCCGGTTCCCAGCCAGTACATCAGCCTCGGCGATGTACATGCATTCTGATCATACAGGTATGTATCATTATAAAAATCGTTCACAACAGACTGCCAGTCTGTAATCCTTTCCACACTGCCCGCATTCAGAACACAGACAGAATACCTGTCTGCAAATACAGCCTCTACACACCTTGGCGGAATCGGACTTCTCCTGATCTCGTTTACGGTATGGTCTCCGCCCCAGATCACACGGACATCTGCGCATGACGATAATTTATCATTGATTTCCCTGTTCCTGTCATACTGCACGACTGCAATATAGTCTCCCACAGCTGCATCAGCTGCTGTTTTTCTGAGCAGGCGGCATAAGATTTCTGTCTGCTCAAAGTCCTTGGATGATACCCGGACAATACATGCATTGCCAGACAGCAGCCCCGCTGCCAATGTATATGCAGACATCACCGGAACATTCGACGGCGCTATATGAAAGCTTACTCCCCTGCCGATACGGTCTGTCTCTGCATAAGCCTGTCTCATCCTTTCTATATTTGACTTTCTGCTGAAAAAACCAAATGCCATAAGGTCTGCATGTCTTTTCGCCTCTGTATCCCTGCGTATTTCTGCTGACAGATGATTTAAAAAATTACAGACATCCTCATCAAATACTCTTTTCGCAGGCAGATTTATCATTGTTTCCAGACGGTCTGCCCGTGCAAAAAGTACTTTCACGCCATTAAAGCCCTGCTGCATAAGTATCGCTGCACCCCCTGATCTCTGCATGTTTCATTCTTCCGTTTATCTTAAAATATTTTCCCAGACGCCCGCACGGGCAATCGTCCACTCCTAAAATCACACCTGTGTCTTCCGTCAGCAGCGCATGCCCCGGATAAGACTTTGGCAGAATAGACACTGTTTCTATCATTCCTTCTTCTCCTATTTCAGCTGCAGAAAAATCCCCTGCCCTGCGTATAATCACATCTGAAAATGCCGATGCGTGCAGATGCCCGTATTCACACTCCATATAAATCGTACCTGTCTGCTCTACCATTCCATAATAATCATACACTCTTTGAATGCCGCATGCCTGATAAAGCCCGTCTTTAAACTGCTCTTTGGAAACCGCTTCCGATAACAGCTTTTTCCAGCCGCCTCCATGAATCAAAATACCCCTGGACAGATCAGGATGCCAGCCTGCCCGCATTAGTTCACGATAGAAATGCTGCCATACCATAAAAGTAAATCCATACAAAAAAATATCCTCATCTTCATGCTTTAATAAAAATTCCCTGACGCCATTGATATCTAAGCGCATATCTTCATCAAGTGCATAAATTCTGTCTTTTGCAAACATAGAAAACCCTAATATTCCGGCTCCTCTTGCAGAAAACATCCTGCGGTCTTTCAGCAGGGCAGGCGTATCCAGTATCATCATCGGCAGACGTTTCTTTCCGATAAATGAGGACACAATTTTAGACAGCACCCTGCTTTGTGCGGCTGATGTTTCTTTATCCAGATAAATTCTGGATACTTTCTGTCCGGTCGTTCCAGATGACGTCATAGTCTTTTGAACGCTGTCATCTCCGACGCTTTTTAAATCATATTCCTTAAACAATCTCACCGGCAGAAATGGAAGATCATAATAACTGCCAATGCTGCCTGGACAAAGTCCTACTGCATCTAATATTTTCCGATACGCTAGGCAGCTGCCATAATGATGGTTCGTCAACTGAATAAGGCAGTCTGTCAGAAATACTTCTTTTTCTGCCCTGGCCATAGAATACGGCTCCATGGCAAGAACTTCACTGTAATTAATCACATGTTTACCTCCAATTGAAATAACTGCTGATTCTCAATCTTTAAATGACATATCCTCCGCCGCGCAGCAGAATACTAAAATAGCACAATCCCGAAATAATGCTGGCTGCATACACCGCCCAGGAAGCCAAATAGATCTTTTTGCTGATCTTGTTTTTATTATAAAGCGAAAGCAATACCGCACAGCTGGATAAGTACAGGATAAAGGCTCCTAATAAAGTCCCCCAGCCAAAATTTCCATGATTTGCCCGAGGCCCTGTTTCTGTCAAAAAAATCCATTCCAACAATGTGATCAGATACATCACTAAGCTTTTAACATAAAATGAAGGAAGGTAACGCATTCTCACTGCCATGCATAAAATTACAATCGGAAACGCCAGGCCTGCCGCTGCCTGAACGATTGAAATCGGCGAAGATAAAAAAATTTTTAATCTTTCACCTGTAACAGCTACAGCGGAATTTCCCCCGACAGGATACAGCATTTTGTACTGAATTACTAAAATCCACAAAGAAAGCAGCACACAGCTTCCGAATTTTATCATATGCTGCACTCCATGGCCTCTCATTCGTATAAAATCTTTTATCAAAAATATGAGCATCATTGGAGCAAATCCAATGATAAAATTAGGCTTTGCATAATTGACAAGCGTTAACAGTACTGTAAATAGCACAAAATCTTTCCATCTGATGCCGTCCAGATAATGTGCTTCTATCTGAAAGTAAACAGCCAAAGCAAGAACTCCCAGCAGACGCATCAGCAGATAAGTAGAATTATGCCACGGCTGTGTAGACCATGCCCTGTCATAAAAATGCGGATATAAAAACGGTATGTAAATCGAAGTAATAAAAAGAGAGCTGATACTGAAAAAAAGCAGCGCAGACTTTCTGGTCTGTACATTGACATTCATCTGCTCAAGCATAACTTTCATCAAAAAAAATACCGCATAAATTGTCATCACAGTTACAGCTGCCAATCCTGCTGCCAGTGTAATATTATGTGGATACACCACATACAAAACTCTGAACATCGTATTCATCAATGAATATCCTGTCTCATGAATAGATACTTCTATATGAATCGGAAGATCACTCAAGTAGGAACTGCCATCAGAAACAGCCTGATGCCAGAACAAAAAACAAGAACAGACAAAGATCATAACCAGCCAAAATATGAATAGTAAGTTCTTTATGAATTTATTCACTACAAAACACCTCTTTTTCATTGGCTATAGATCAGATAGCCATACCCTTTCCAAATTAAGTGATAGGCTGCGTCACATCTTGCCCGCAGATCACTGTTTCGCTCTTGGACTAATATATATCTGCTTTTTAATGTATCCGAATCAATCGCAGAATACATATAATTTTCATTACATGTGCTGCCTGAAATGTAGGCAGGAAAACAAAACATAATCTGCATGTCACTATACACCGGCAGGAAAGCGATTCCAAGATCCCATCTAT
The DNA here is from genome assembly GCA_910586445.1 of uncultured Eubacterium sp. Lineage (GTDB taxonomy): Bacteria > Bacillota > Clostridia > Lachnospirales > Lachnospiraceae > Eubacterium_J. The sequence continues at coordinate 1,107 of CAJUHV010000065.1, read as the reverse complement.
TTTTAGAATCATCATCCGGCATCACATGCCTCAGCTCCCCGCGCAGACTTTCCCCTTCTTGATAAGTAAGTCCGACGTTATCCTGCGGCAGCGCATAGCTGCTTCCACCAGACAGCAAAATACTGGCTGCCATAACGGATATGGTAAACAGCTGCCTGACACACGATGCCGCGTCTCCAAACATAAAACAGCACAATACTGCTCCCGCAGCCATTGGAGCCAGCAGCATCCTATGCAGCTGTTCTGCTGAATACAATATTATATTTGCCTCATAAACAAGCAGGGCAATGCATATATATAAGCAGCCTGACACCCTTTGTACTTTATAATGTTTATCTCTTCTATTTCTATGAAGCAGGCAGATCACGCATATAATTACTGCCGAAAGAAACATGCCCATAGTAACAATGCCTATCCAGCCAAATTTTGACATCTGCATGAAAACAGACTGAGCAGCTGAAGCATTAACCTTTATGATAAATTTTATTAAGGATAACATCTGTCCGCTTCTTAGGTATGAAAAAAAACTATCCTCTGGACTACTTGAAAAATATTTTGCACAACAGTATTCCTGCATAAAAAAATACAAAAATACAGAACCGAATAATGCTCCCCCTATGATTCCAAGCTTCACAGCTTTTTCTCTTCTGCCCCGCACACTTTTTACTATGTAATAAACAGGCAGCAAAATATATACCAGCAAAAACGGCCGTATCACTCCATAAAACAAAATAAGTACAGTCTGCAGTATAAGAATGAAATTTATGTTCCCAGACTGTCTATCCTCCTGTCTCAACAGCCACAAAAAGCATGCCCATACAGCCAGCGTCACAGCAATAGAACCCGCCTCGCTCATTCCAGACCAGATATATCTTGCATGTATTAATTCTGTACATTCAAACAGAATCATCCATACGGTTTGTCTCACTGTGGGCCTCAGCAAAACGATCAAAAATATATAAGCGGCAGACACCATAAGCACATTGCAGTATATAATATAATTATGAGATGAAATTCCAGTAAAAAATGACATCAACGCATAAGGTATGTAAGTAACTATAAATGAGCAAATATAGAAATTTGCACAAAACTACCCTACCAATTTCA
>CAJUHV010000064.1 GCA_910586445.1 uncultured Eubacterium sp. | reverse complement strand
TATCCGCAAAGTGGGGAGTGCAGATCGCGGAAATGATTTTTCAAACACGCTCTAGTACTCATGCAGATCTATCCAGCATATAGAAAATGTAAACGCCCTTTACCAGAGTCTGCTGGCTGCCATAGATAAAAACGGACTATTTACGGTGGAGGCAGCGCAGCAGAACTCTGATGCTGCGGTACCTGTTCACCTGTTGGAAAACAAAATCTTCATCGACATGACAGGCAGCAGGACACTGCGTTTCCATATCTAATATAATACCACAGACTACATCTCCAGCTGAACATCAAAAATCTCTGCCTGCGCTGCCTCATTTTCATCAACTGCCTTTATCAGATCGAATGTCAGCTCATCTGACATATAAATATGCAGCTTTGTAATCTCACGACCCTGCACGGCAAATATCGTCTTATTTTGATAACCATACCGTATCTCCAGCGGCTGCTGATCCTGATCAAACACTGCCACCTCATACTGCTCATAATATTGTTCTGACGGCACATCAGAAAATACAATCACCTGATATGGTGAGACAAACACCTTTTCTATGCCGTACCCGTCTTTGTTTTTCTGATTGACCGAAATTTCCCTGCAGTGCTGTTTGTCTACGGAATATGGTACCGAAAGATTCCAGGCTCCCCCGAACCGATTGGCCGGTTCAATGCTTTCGGAAACCTCCTCGCTGATATCATCGTAATAAATATCACTGATTTTCAAATTCAGCGTTCCATCCGCTTCAGAGTACTGCTGCTGATCTAATTTCATCATGCCGATAAAAGTATGGTCGTCTACTGCCTTTCCTTCAAAATAACTATTGCTTAAATGTTCCTCCTTACCGCCGTCCACGCTCCATGTACCGCCTGCAAAAACGGACTGGCTCACCGTTTCTTCAAAACGCCTCGTATAATGAGACGGAATATTGTTAAATCCACCTTTTTCAGACTTGATTTCCGCTGCCAGATATACCGAATATCCATCCGAATATACTTCAGAAGCAGTAATTGTAATTCCATTGTCTTCTGCCAGAACCAGCTCTGGATCTGCTTTACCCTGCAGTACGTTCTTGGCAGAATAATCACCGGAATATGTGACATCATCCTCCACACTTTCAAAAATCCTGCCTATAATCGGCAGCTTTGAGGCTGCCACAGGATTGCTGAGCGCAAATATACTTCCGCCCGCAATAAATGCACCTGCCACTACGGCTGCTTTTATCCATGTATTTCCTCTCACCTTACGTCCTGCACTCATAATTATTTCTCCTTTCTTCTGCCCTGCTAACTGCTCTATATTGTCCAATGCCTCTGTATATTTAGCCATCACGCTCTTTGGCGGGTCTGCATCCTGCTTGAGGCCTGCGATAAAATCTTCATATTTTTTCATACGCTGCTGCCCTTTCATCTGCTTACTTTTAATAGTTAAATCATGCTTTTATCTTTTCACAAACAATCCCGATCCCATCCTGCCTGTAGTATTTTTCCATTTTCTTTCTGGCCGTTGACATGCGCTCCTTTACTGCACTCTGGCTGATTTTTAAGATATCAGCAATTTCTCTCACCGAAAAGCCTTCCACATAATACAGTACAATTACAATCCGGTATTTTTCGCCCAGACACTGCAGCAGCTCCATCCACTCCACATTTGCATAGGAATCATCCGCCGCAGCTGTCTCCGGCACAATACTGCCAAACACATATCTGCGGTTTTTACGATAAATTGCATTGCAGTGGTTGATCAGTATACGGATCAGCCATGTTTTAAAAAACCTCGTCTGCTGCAGCGTGCCGATACTTTCCCAGCAGCTTAGTGCCGTTTCCTGCATGGCATCCGCCACATCATCATCAGACTTTAATATGGCTTTTGCAACCTTGTACATACTGCCCGCATACTGCGTCATCAACTGTGAAAAAGCTGCCTTGTCATGTGCTTTTGCCCTGCCGATCAGTGACTTTTCATCTTCCATAAAGCATTACTTCCCCCCCTCTCTTCTCGAATTCTCAGCCGTTCGTCTGTACTTTACATATATTTCTTTCATATCTGCAGATATTTTTTTCGTAAGAACGAAAGAAACATTATGTTCTCACTTCTTACACTTATTAGATAAGACCGGGCAGGAATTGGTCAGAAAAATTTTTATTTTATATTAAAAAAATAAAAGGCATAAAGTCTGATCCTCTCAAAACTTTACACCCTGTCTCATTTATTTTCGTCTATTTTATTTTCTAATTCTGCTGCATCTATCATCCACTGTATTCTATTTCTGCCCCGCCTGTTCTTTTTCATCTACTTTTTTCTAACTCTCCTGTATCTATTGTCCACAGTTTTTTATTTCTGTCCGCTCTTTTCATCTACTTTTTTCTAATTTTACTATATTTATCATTCATCACTGCATTTTGTTTCCGCCCCGCCCGTTTCTATTCTGCTGCACGCTGTTTACAATTTTTTAAGAGCTTTTATGACTCATCCCATTTCTTCGTTTCATAAATACGTATGACAAACTGGGTATATTTCCCGTACTCGCTCTCTACGGCAAGATCATGCCCCAGCCGTTCTACGATCTGCCTGGCCAGATACAGACCCATTCCAGTTGACTTATATCTTCCATTGTGATAGCTGCTGCCAGTAAAGCCCCGTTCAAAAATGCGCCGCAGATCGCAGTCCTTAATTCCTTCTCCCAGATCTTTGACAATCAACTGTGTTTCTCCTTTATCCTGCCTGCTCCATATCGTCAGTGACCGGTTCTCAGAAGCGTATTTTACAGCATTTTGAATCAGCTGATCCAATACATAGACCAGCCAGGATTTGTCTGTATAGACTTTAACAGGTTCTACCTGTATGGAAAGCTCAAACTGCTTTTGAATTAAAAAATACTGGTTATTGTGTATCGCTGTCTTTACGCAGTCGGCTAAATCTGTGGCACGAATCTGCAGGTCAAACAGGCTGCTCTGCACCTTACATCCCAGCAAAGCCCCGTTCAGCCTCTGGCGGATAATCTCCAGCTGTTCTTTCTGCGATGTGCGCAGGGCGGCGTCGCTGATTTTTTCATTCATCAGCAGTACCGCTGACAATGGCAGCTTGATTTCATGGCACCATTTTGCTATATAATCCTGCAGGTCACAATTATAGGCAAACTGATCGTGCAGCTGCTGTTCTAAAACCTGCACGTCATGTCTGGCTACGTCCAGATACATGTCATCCGAATCAAACTGCTGAAAAATGACCATATCCACCTTCAGCAGCTCATCCTTTTTTCGTTTTTTCATATAGTATTGTGCTGCATCGATACCAACGGTAATCAAAACCACACAAAAAATAAGCAGGTCTGGGTAAATCAGGTCTTTCAAATGTACCGACTGTTCCAAATAGATAAAGTACAGATTGTATGCTGCTGCCACAAAAAGAAGCATAGCCGCCCAGTGCCTGTTTTTATACAGATATCCCATATATAATCCTCCTGTACAAACACGCTCTAGGGCAGCAGATATCCCTGCCCTTTTTTGGTGACAATAACCTCGCTGCCACAGCCTGCCTTCAGCTTGCTGCGCATACGGCTTATAATGGTCGTCAGTGTTCCGTCAGATACGTATTCATCCGTACTCCACAGTTCCATCATCAGCTCTTCCCTCGTCACAATGATGCCTCTGTGGCTCATTAATTTTGCAGCGATCTTCTTTTCTGACTTTGTAAGCTCAATCTGCACATCTTTGTATACAAATGTCTGCATGCCGTAATCATAATACAGATCTGTCCCGACCTGTGCTCTGGAACGTATCTGATACTGGTAAGTACGCCGCAGTACCGCTTCGATCTTTGCCTTTAACAGCTCCAGATGAAACGGTTTTTCCACATAGTCATCGCCGCCCTGCGCAATAGCCATTATTTTATCCCTGTCATCTCCCCTGCTGCTTATATAAATCAAAGGTATCTGGGATACTTCACGAATCCTGCTGCACCAATAAAAACCGTCATAATAAGGAAGGTTGATATCCATTAATATTAAATTAGCATTGCAAGACAGACACTCTGCGGCAATGCGGTCAAATTCCTGTGCCACCGCTACCTCATATCCCCATTTTTCTAAAAATTGGCGGATTTCGCGTGCCAGTATTTCATCATCCTCTACAATGACTATTTTCATGCCTGAATCCAAAATCAGTCCTCCCTTTTGCGCTGCTGATGCACATTACTTTCCTTCGATTATTTTAATATATTGTACAAAACGGGATATTGTCCAGATCCTGTCTCTGCAGTCTATTGGGTATGCCGAAATATATGGTTTAGGTACAACTAATATAACATGCTCTGCCTGCATTTCATCCATCTGCGCCTTTGAGATTCCCTGCTGAAGCGTACACAGGTATTTGGGTTTATCTCTCAGGCGGTCCGCCTCATTCAGCACCTGCCTCCAGCGATCCTTGCAGGTTGTCTTTGCCGCTAAAGAAACAATATAATCTGTCGAAAAGTTAATATCCTGATATGCTTCCAAAGAAGGAAATAGAAAATCCGGCTTTTTCTTTCCTTCCGTCACTGCCTGTGAAGCATATTCTATTCCGTTTCTGTCAAATATCGCTGCCAGATGATGCTCAAGGCTTTTGCCCGCACGGCTTTTTCTTCGATTCAGTACCACATTTGCAAGCTTGATAAACTCATCTACCGACTGAAATCCTTTTTCAATGACTTTTCCATATCTTACACACTCTAATTCTCGAAACAGCGTATATTCCATATCTGTCCACCGAATTAATTTTTGATCAGGATCATCTGCTGCACCTGCTCTATGGCCATATGCTTTCTCCTCTATTTCCCTTGCAGCCTCTGACATTACATCTGAGGCAGGAAAATCCACATTCAGTCTGGATATAAACTCCTGTACTGCCAGTTTTTCCTTTACCTGCGACGATATATGATCTGCATGAATAAGGCTGTTTGTCTCGGTCGGGCTGATATTTAATGTATTTAAAAATTCTTCGATTTCTTCATCTGTTTCTAAAACATATCCACTATAATCAAGATCACTCTGCTTTGTAAATACAAACAAATCACCTGTCTGGTCTGGCTTTAAAAAAGGAAATCCTCTGCCAAACCGTGTAATTCTCAATTCTTTTTTACTTTTATAATATGTAAGGCAGCTTTCTGTAAAAAAATCATCCTGCCACCTGATTTTAACCATTCTTTTGGGAATCCCGCTTACATCCAGTTCCTGCCGGTTAAACATCATTTCCAATGCTGATTTTGAAACTAAAATTCCAGACTGATTACACCCGGTTGCTCCCGTGTCATTTGCAGATAAAAACTTGCAGAAGCTCTGCACGCTGTTTTGAACGGACTGTATCGCCTTTTTGGCATAATCCATGCCAGTCAGATTCTCTCCGTCCAAATCACTCTGTACCTGCTTTCTATCAGAAAAAGCCAATCAAACCACCATCCTCTGCCGTTCTTCCTCATCCAATGCATCCTGCTCTTGTCTGACCGGTATATCCAGCTCTTCCACTTTTTGTACTAACAGGCCCGCTACATTTTCAATCAGCGGCACTACAATAGAATTTCCAAACTGTTTGTATGCCTGCGTATCAGACACTGGTATTTTAAAATGATCAGGGAATCCCTGCAGTCTTGCACATTCACGCGGCGTAAGCCTCCTAGGATTCTTTCCGTTTTGTTCAATCAATATTTCGGAACCGTCTTTATAATATCTCGCACTCAGAGTCCTTGAAACACCATCCAGAGGCGCGATCCCAAAGCCAAAGCCATTCCCTGCTGCTTTGTGCTTGGCAGCATAATTCTGCAGATACGCCCAGAGCTTATCGGATAAAGTATATTTCTCATTGACTTTTTTTTCCAAAATATCACGCATAAGGGGTTTCGTCGTTTTGGGTGTCAAATGAAACTCAAATTCTATATCCTCCCCATACCTTTCGATATCAAAGCCTACTATTATAATACGTTCTCTATGCTGGGGCACAAAATGCTGTCCATCCAGTACAGAATAAAATACCTTGTAATTCAGCTCCTCTAATGATTCTAAGATCACTTGAAAAGTTCTTCCCTTATCATGACTGCATAAATTTTTTACATTTTCTAAAAGAAATGCCTTCGGCCTTTTCTGCTTTAATATACGGCAGACATCAAAAAAAAGCGTTCCCTGCGTCTTATCCTCAAACCCTGTTGCCCTGCCAAGACTATTTTTTTTCGAAACGCCTGCAATAGAAAACGGCTGGCATGGAAATCCTGCCACAAGCACATCATGATCCGGCACATCCTCTGCGGATACCTGCGTTATATCACCCTTTGGCTGCTCTCCGAAGTTTACAAAATACGTCTGCTGGCAGTATTTATTCCATTCGCTCGAATAAACGCACCTGCCTCCGTTTCTTTCAAAAGCGATTCTCATGCCTCCTATGCCCGCAAACAGATCAATGAAGGTAAACCTGCCTCCTGGTGCCTCACACTGCTTTTTTCTCACGCTCGTAATATAATATGCAACAGCCTCTCTTACGCAATCCTGCATAGTCTGCTGGGTCAGTTCTGCATAAATATTTAATTCATCATACAATTCATCATCAACCCTTAGATGCACCTGCTTCATATATAACACTCCTAGGAAATATTCTGTACCTGATTTTTCCCTATTATACTATCTGCACACATGAAAATCAAGTAAAACATTTCGAACACATATTCTTTTATCCCGCAGAATCTACGATCCATTTATGATACAGATCATAATTCCCCTCTGTACCACCGCCATTCCAGTCACACATTCGTCCCTCATTCAATATACTATTAAATAAGTATCTTACCAATCTATCCATATTACGAGTGAAATATTACACTTTTTTGGAGGTCAAAATGAATGCGACTATTTTTATGGCACTGGCTGCTACGACCGGAACCTGGGCAGTGACTGCCCTGGGTGCTGCAGCCGTTGTATTTTTCAAATCCCCGAATGCAAAGCTGCTGAACCTTATGCTGGGCTTTGCGTCCGGGGTAATGATTGCCGCCAGCTTCTGGTCACTGCTCCAGCCAGCCATTGAACGCGCTGAGGCTATGCCCGGCGCGCCTGCCTATCTGGTAGCTACTGTGGGATTTCTATGCGGCGCATTGTTTATGTGGTTTTCAGATAAAATCGTAAGCTACGCAAGAAGCCGTGCAGATCATACGCACGAAAAAGACCCTGAGCGCTTAAACAGAATGATTATGTTAGTTCTATCGATTACGCTTCACAATATTCCAGAAGGCCTTGCCATAGGCGTCGCTTTTGGTGCACTGCAAAACGGCGGTTCCACAGAATCGCTGATGGGTGCCGTCACGATCGCCATAGGCATCGGCCTGCAGAATTTCCCAGAAGGAGCGGCTGTATCAATCCCCCTGCGCAGGGAGGGCTGTTCCAGAAAAAAGAGCTTTCTGCTCGGGCAGGCTTCGGGTATTGTCGAGCCGATTGCCGGACTGGCAGGTGCCCTGCTGGTTGTTTATGTAGAAGCCATTCTCCCTTATGCCCTGTCCTTTGCTGCCGGTGCCATGATTTTAGTCGCCGTCCATGAGCTGATCCCGGAATGCCAGAGGCACCAAAAAACGCAGCCGTATTCTGCTACAATGGGCATTGTCGCCGGGTTTGCAGTAATGATGCTGCTGGACGTCATGCTTGGCTGACCTTTATAATGCTGCCGGGCATTATGCCGGGTCTGCTTTTATGATCCGATATTCATATCCATCCTGCTGAGTTTTTCAAGCAGAATATCTTCTTCTGTCATCACATCCGACGCAGCCTCGATCTGCTGGCGTATGCCCAGCATCTGCTGATCGGTGGATGAGATCACATCCGCACATGTTTTTAACTGCTCTACAATTTCCTGCTGATTTGAGATATTCTGCTTATACTTTAGCTGGTGCTCCAGGCTCGCCCAGAAGTCCATTGCGATTGTGCGGATCTGCACCTCTACCTTCATCTGCTTTTTAAAATTTGCAAAAAAAACCGGAATGCTTACAATCAGATGAAGGCTGCGGTAGCCGTTCGGCTTTGGATTGATAATATAATCCTTTCTGGTAATCAGCGTGATGTCATCCTGCACCAGAAGCGACTCTGCGATCTGGTATATATCATCGATATAAGAACAGATCACACGTATGCCGGCTGCGTCATTGATATATTCTTCAATATTTTCTAAGCTGAACCGCTGTCCATACCGGTCCAGCTTTTCCATAATACTGTTTGTATGCTTCAGCCGTGTTGTAATCGTGCTGATTGGATTGCGCTGGTAACGTACGCTGAACTCTGTATCAAGCACTTCAAATTTTGTCCTGACTTCTTTGATCGCACATGTATACATCATCATCAGCTCCCTGTATCCAACGAGCATATCCATAAATTTTTTCGTCCTGTTTACTTTTTCCGGAGTATCCAGCAGTGTAATCAGGCCCTCTGTCAGCTCCCCGCTTAAAATATCATCTTCTTGGTATTGTTTCATAATCGTAGTTTCCTCCGTCGGCAGACCAATTTATTTATAACTGCCTGTATATGCTAATAATGGCTGCTGCCAGAAAAACAACGAGAAGATTTTCCGTCAGAATGTGTACCAGTCTGACACATCTTCATCATTCAATCTCCTATAATGTCAATCTGACACATCTTCATCGTATCAAGTGCCGCCTGATGTGTCTTAGGCGTAACACCCGCGCAGCAGCCTGCGTCTACAGAAATATTTATATGCGGAAAATGTGCTTTCAGCAAAAGCGCATTGGATACAACACAGATATCCGTGCACAAGCCGATCAGTTCCACCTCCAGCTCTTTCTGCTTTAGTATGCTGCCGATCTCTTCGACAAGACTCGTTGAGCCAAACGTATTTTTCTCAATTGTCTTATATTCCTTTTTGGACAGAGCCGATAACACGCGGTCATTTAACTGCCACCCTTTTGTCATTCGAATGCAGTGCGGCACAGGCAGCTTTCTGCCTTCCGGCGTATCCAGATAATCCTCGTAATGCGTATCCATTGTCGCCAGAATCCTGCCGTCAAAATGTTCTATTTTGGATACGACATGCGCCACTGCCGCTTCTGCTTCTTTTGTTCCAAGCGCCCCGTCTACAAAATCATTCTGCATATCTACTACAATCAATATTTTTTCTAAATCACTCATATCATATCCCCAATTTTTTGAATGGCTGCTGTTATCAGCTTTTGTATTTTCGGTGCGGCCGCATCTGCCCGCTCCTGCACTTCTTTATGTGACAGCGGCGTTTTTGAAATACCGGCAGCAGGATTTGATATAAAGGAAAGCCCTGCGATCCGCATTCCCATATGCTTTGCAGCAACCGCTTCACATGCCGTGCTCATGCCGACTGCATCCGCACCAAGTATCCGGCACATATTTACTTCAGCCGGAGATTCGTAGTTCGGCCCCTGCATCTGTGCATACACACCCTGCTGCAGCTTTATGCCGAGGCTGTCCGCGGCCTCCTGCATCACGCAGCGCAGCTGCCTATCATATATTTCGGACATATCCGGGAAACGGACACCTAATTTTTCTATATTCGGCCCCGCCAACGGAGACGGCACAAAGCTGGAAATCTGATCTGTAATCATCATCAGGTCGCCCGCCTGAAATCCTTCCTGTATGCCGCCTGCCGCATTTGTCAATAATAAGACCTGTGCTCCCATCAGCTTCATCAGGCGTATCGGCAGCACTACATCCGACATTTCATATCCTTCATAATAATGAACACGTCCCTGCATACAGACAACAGGCAGTTTTTTCTCCTGATCAACATAGCCAAAAATAAATTTCCCCTTATGCCCCGCAATCGTGGATACGGGAAATCCGTCAATCTCACAATAATCCACCTCGGCTGCTGCTTGAATCGTTTCTGCATAATCTCCTAAGCCCGAGCCGAGCACCAGCGCAATCTTTGGCACAAAATCAACTTTATCGCGCATGCAGGCATGGCATTTCCATAACTTTTCTTCAGCCGGAATCTTTTTATCCATTCTCATACCTCCTGTGCTGCCAAAAATCCGATCAGTCCTCGATCTCGCGGATCAGGTTTACCATTTCAATCGCTCCTACCGCACAGTCGTAGCCTTTATTTCCCGCCTTTGAGCCTGCACGTTCAATTGCCTGTTCGATATTTTCTGTCGTCAAAACGCCGAACATAACTGGAATATCGCTTGCCAGTGAAATCGCCGCAATTCCTTTGGACACCTCGTTACATACATAATCATAGTGGGTCGTGCTGCCGCGGATGACTGCTCCTAAGCAGATGACTGCATCATACTTGCCGCTTTTTGCCATTTTCGAAGCAATCAGCGGAATTTCAAATGCACCCGGCACCCATGCCACATGGATATCCTCTTCTTTTACATCATGCCGCAGCAGTCCGTCCAAAGCGCCGGACAGCAGCTTAGCGGTAATAAACTCATTAAAACGGGCAGCCACAATGCCCACTTTGATCTCTTTTGATATCAGTTTTCCTTCAAATGTCTTCATAATAAATCATTCCTTTCTTAAAATTCGAAATTCGCTTTTAATTATATTTATAAGTCAAGTATATGGCCCATCCGCTGCTGCTTTGTCTTTAAATAAAACAGATCATATTTGGTTGCATGTATCTGAAGCGGCACACGCTGGGTGATCTCAAGGCCGAATTCTGAGAGCTGGTATACTTTGTCTGGATTATTTGTCAAAAGCCTCATATTTTTTACGCCCAGATCTTTTAAAATCTGTGCACCAATAAAATATTCCCGCTGGTCGCCTGCAAATCCAAGCGCCAAGTTTGCCTCCAGAGTATCCATGCCCTGCTCCTGCAGCTCATAGGCACGCAGCTTGTTAATAAGTCCTATGCCGCGTCCTTCCTGCCGCATATAAAGCAGGATACCTCTTCCCTCCTGTTCAATCTGCGTCATCGCTGAAGCCAGCTGCTCGCCGCAGTCGCAGCGCAGCGATCCAAATGTGTCTCCTGTCAGGCATTCTGAATGCACCCGGCACAGCACATTGGTTCCATCGCCGATCTCCCCTTTTACCAGCGCCACATGATGCTCCCCGTTTAATTTATTAATATAACCGTAAGCCGTAAAACTGCCGTATTTTGTAGGCATCTGTGTAACGGTGACACGTTCAATCAGCTTCTCATGGCACCTGCGGTAATCCTGCAGGTCTTTGATCGTAATAAACTTAATATCCCACTGCTTCGCCAGCTCCATAAGCTCTGGGGTGCGCATCATCGTGCCATCTTCACGCATAATTTCACAGCACAGGCCGCATTCCTTTAAGCCTGCCAGACGGCACAGGTCTACGGTTGCCTCTGTATGCCCGTTTCGTTCCAGAACGCCGTTTTTCTTTGCCAGAAGCGGAAACATGTGACCAGGCCGCCGGAAGTCCTTTGGCCCTGCATTGTCATCCACACACTTCATGGCTGTCACTGAACGCTCTGCCGCAGATATCCCTGTCGTCGTCTCCACACTGTCAATTGATACGGTAAAAGCGGTCTCATGATTGTCCGTATTCTGCTCTACCATCTGGGGAATCTGCAGCTTCTTTACATATTCCTCTGACATCGGCATGCAGATCAGGCCTTTGCCATAGGTTGCCATAAAATTAATATTGGCAGTTGTCGCATGCTGGGCTGCACAGATAAAATCCCCTTCGTTCTCACGGTCTGCGTCATCTGTCACCAGTATGATTCTGCCATTTTTCAATTCTTCCAGTGCCTCTTCCACTGTATTAAATTGATCCATTTTTATTCTCCTTTCAGATCCTGCTGCCTTTTCCTGCTGTTTATTTAGAAAAAGCAGATGATTCACAAACTAATAATCTATCTAATAATTTATCTAATAATCTATCTTTAAAAACCATGCTCTGCCAAAAACTCTCTTGTCAGCTGTTTTTTTGAATCCGCCGGCCGGCTGTATTCTTTCTGCCCCGGATACGGCTCTTCTGACCGGTCTTTTGCCGAAAACAGCTTTTCCACATATTTTCCGATAATATCCGTCTCTAAGTTTACCAGGTCGCCCACCCTGCGTTCGTTCAGCACCGTCATCCGTACCGTGTGTGGAATTGCAGAAATAGAAAACTGATCTGACTGCACCTGTGCTACAGTCAGGCTGATGCCGTCAATGGCAATCGAACCTTTTTCTACAATATAACGCAGGATCGCCGGTGCCGCCTGCACGGTATACCATACTGCCGTATCGTCCCGTTTAATCTGGACAAGCTTTCCCACCCCGTCTACATGGCCCGCTACAATATGCCCGCCGAACCTCCCGTCTGCAGGCATTGCGCGCTCCAGATTCACACGGCTGCCGCTTGAAAGCCGGACTAACGCCGAACGGTTTAATGTTTCGTGCATCACATCCGCTGCAAAATAATTATTTCCAAAGGAAACGACTGTCAGGCATACTCCGTTTACCGCAATGCTGTCTCCGATTTTAAGGCCCTCCAGCACCTGCTGCGCCTGAATGTCCAGCACGGCCGAATGCTGCCCTTTCTGAATTTTTTTTACAGTCCCTATTTCTTCAACGATCCCCGTAAACACTGCTGTCTACCTCGCTTTCTATTAAAAAGTCATCCCCAAGCCTGATCAGCGTGCTCCGTTTTAAGACGACCGCCTCAGCAGGCGATGGAAACCCGGTGCCCTCCACTGGAGTCTTCGCAGACTGTCCGCCAAAAATCTTTGGCGCTATATACGCCTGCACCTTGCGCACAATGCCGCTTTTTAGTGCTGACCAGTTCAGCGTGCCGCCGCCTTCCAATAAAATGCTGTCTATTTTTTCCTGCCCAAGCCTGCGCATCAGCTCCCTGAGGTCTACCTGTCCGTCCTGTTCCCCTACTGCCAGAATACGGCATCCTGCCTTTTCATAAGGCGCATGCCGCCTTGCATCCGTGCAGCATGTCGCAAGAATCGTAGGCACCTGCGCCGCCGTAGCCACCACCTGCGCTGTCACAGGTGTGCGCAGGGCAGAATCACAGATAATGCGAACCGGATCTTTTCCGCCTTCCATACGGCAGGTCAAAAGCGGATCATCGGCAAGCACTGTCCCAACGCCTGCCATAATTGCGCTGTATCTGTGCCGCAGCTGCTGTACGTGCTCCCTCGCCGCCTTTCCAGTCACCCATTTCGATTCCCCGGTATAGGCGGCAATCTTTCCATCGAGCGTCATGGCATATTTCATGACTACATATGGAAGTCCGGTCTGGATATAGTAAAAAAACACTTCATTCAGCGCATCGCATTCTTTTTTCAGCACATGCTCGGTCACAGTGACGCCATGTTCACGCAGAAACTGAATGCCCTTTCCTGCCACAAGCGGATTCGGATCATCCGAACCGATTATGACCCGGCGTATGCCGGCCTCCAGAACCGCCTCCACACAGGGCGGCTGCTTTCCATAATGGCAGCACGGCTCCAGCGTCACATATAAATCCGCTCCGTTTGGAGACTCTGTGCAGTCCGCCAATGCATTTCGTTCCGCATGCGGCTGCCCATAGCGTTCGTGATAGCCCTTTCCAATAATACGCCCGTCCTTGACAACGACAGCTCCTACCATCGGATTGGGCGCTGCCCACCCGCAGCCGCATTCAGCCAGCTCCAAGGCGATACGCATATATTTTTGATCATCCACTACACACCTCCGTTAATCTGCTGACAAACGATCAGAATAAAAACAAAGCCTTGGACATCAAACGATTCCAAGGCAGCCAGATCAATTGCAAAAAATTTCCAAATGCTTTCTCAAACACGCTCTAGGTATGATTCTGTGATACAGGATTTTATTTTGCCAGGGATATCAAACCAGAATTTTAATTATTTTTACAGAACTCTGCTCAACTAAAATCTTTATGAAGCCCTTTCATACATCGGCCTAAATTTACACAAATTCTGCAGTAAGTACAAATGCTTTTCTTCATAATATAATTCTTCATTTATCATTCTTCATTTATACATATCGATTCGAATATATGCATTCTTTTTTATACAAAGGTTTTTACATAAAATTCTTTTTATTTTGATAGATCACTGCACTCACAGACCCTGTTCATACATAGATTTTTATACATGGATCTTCTTCCATCCAGACTGTACTGTCGGCTCCGGAATTACACCGGATCGTGCCTTGCGGCTCGTGGGCTGTACCACCGGTAGGGAATCACACCCTGCCCTGAAGACTTTATTTTGTTATGCTAGTGATTATAAACCATTATAAGCCGTTATGCAAGGGGGTTTTTGTGGGATCTGCGGGGATTTGGATTTAAATTGTGCCCCTTGCCAGGGACATTTTGGTTCTTTCCAAAATCACAGCCATACGGCTTGACCACCGGCTCTGCCGGTGGTCTGGATATGCCCCTCCAGGGCACTTTTCGGTACCGCCTATAGGCGGTGTCTAAGCAGCCTCTTTTTCGGTTCTGCCTATAGGCAGTATCTTTTTAACCTATGGTGCTTGGCAGATGTATCCCTGTAAATTACATACAGCAGATAAAATTTCACCCGCTTCTTTTCCAATCTTCCCATACATTACTTTCCACCGGTATTTTGGAATGAAGATAATATAATACATGCAATTATGCTTCGTATGTGCTAAAATTTGATTATCCATTATGGATGCCTCCTATTTATCATAGATTAGGCTGCCCAGACCCAAATCTATGATAACACGGGGCTTTATTTGTCAACTTTCCTACGTTTATTCATTGTATATACATTTTACAGCCGCAATCAGCACAATACATCAGTCCTGTCGGCTCCTGACCTTTTGCCTCAATGAAAAACTGCTGCATATTTAAAGATTTTTCCACATCACAATCCCACTGGCTGAAGCTGCAACTTCAACATATTAAATTTATTATTGCTGCTCACAATACATATTAAGACTCTGTTATTTATTATTTGCCACTTGGTATGCAACTGGTGTAAATTTTTGTTTTGAAGCGCTGTAGACGCTGTAAAATAAGGCTTTTTAGTAAAACTGTCCGCACTGCAATCATTTTCATGCTGATCTTTCAGAATATATCCATAAGTAATAACCTCCCTAAACAAAATTTAAAACAGTCTCCTCAATAATTATTTCGACCCAGTACTGCTCCTTATTCCAGATTCAAATGTTTCTGCACAATCACTCTGCTGATCAAATAATATACAACTGCCCAAAAACCAAGCACTGCCATCGTTCCAGGTATCATCCAGCTCAAAATAACCAGATCCGATAAATTACCACTGTATTTTTCTGTCAAAAAGGCTGCCAAAAGTGCAGCTGCGAATATAGAAATAATCTGTGACATATAATACAGGCTGATGCCTGCCGCAATCCCCCATGCCCCTTTTGACCGGTGAAACAGCTGTCCGATCGAGCTGCCTGCAAAAAACAGCAGCAGTGCATCCAGACATCCCAAAAACATCATGACTACTGCCGAGCCGATAAAAACTGCTCCATGAACTCCTGTCTGCTCATATATATTCTGCATTGCCGGCCCTAACATGTGCCACAGCTCGTAAACTACTGTCCGATCAATAATCAAACCACTTATTACAGCTAAAACAAACACTACTGCTGCTGTCAGCATCATATGTGCCAGTGAAGCTGCGATCTTGATATTTAAAATCGAAGTTGTCTTTACCGGCAGTGTATGAGTCAGATATCCCTGTGCTGTATACATAGACTGATAAAAACTGACGCACAGATAAATAAATGCTATAATGACAAGCACCGGAATCGTAATCAGATAAACAGCTCCCGATACCGCATATATGATATGTGACATACGTGACTGCACATGTTGATTATATATGCCGACCATAACAATGAGCAAGGTTACTGCTGCCAATACCTCATAGATCAGCAGCATTACCCTGCCTTTTGCCTTCATTTCCTGCTTAAATAATTTTACTAACATTTAAATACCTCCCTAAAATATGCATCTACCGATTTTCCTTCCTTGATGCGGATATCATCTACGGAAGAATGGCGTACAATCTTCCCGTCTTTTATAAATACCACCTCATCCAGTATATTTTCGATATCCGCAATCAAATGTGTTGCCAAAAGAATCGATGCCTGCGGATCATAATTGGTAAGAATCGTATTTAAAATAAAATCGCGTGCTGCCGGATCGACACCTGCAATCGGCTCATCCAGAATATACAGCCTTGCCTTTCGGCTCATGGCCAGAATCAGCTGCACCTTTTCCTTCGTACCCTTTGAAAGCGTCTTCAGCTGCTCATCCGGGCTGATCTTGAGCTTTTCCAGCATGTCATATGCGCGTGCTTCTTCAAAATCCTCATAAAAGTCCTTGAAAAATCCAATCACATCTTTGACCTTCTGATTCATATTCAGATAAGTCTGGTCTGGCAGATAAGAAATATGCTTTTTGCTTTCTGCACCAATACTGCCGCCGCAGAAACGGATTTCACCTTCTGTCGGCGTCAGCAGTCCGTTCATAATTTTAATCATCGTCGTCTTTCCCGATCCGTTCGGCCCTAAAAATCCAATGATATGGCCGCTCTCCAGCCGCAGGTCGATCTGCTTTAATACCTCCCTTTTTCCAAATCTCTTTGTCAGCCTGCTGCATTCTAGTAAAATACTCATTACTGCTCCCCCTTCCCATCCAGCGTCTGGCTCATCAGCGCCAGTATCTGCTCTTTATCGTACCCCAGCTGCTCCATGCTGTCTAAAAACAGCTGTATCTTTTCCTTCGCAATATCCACTTTTAATGTTTCAATCATCTCCCTGTCCTCCGTAATAAACCGCCCGTTGGTACGCTTTGAATGTACCAGTCCGGTGCGCTCCAGCTCGGCAAATGCCCGCTGCATCGTATTGGGATTTACTGCCGCTTCTGCAGCCAGCTCTCTGACTGACGGCAGCTTATCTCCCGGCTGATACCTGCCGCTTATAATGTCCACACGAATGCGCTCCAGTATCTGCATAAAAATAGGACGGTCTGAATCCAAGTTCCATGGCATATTCCCACCTCTCTTTGCCTAAAGTCATTGTTGATGTATTATTGTATTGATGTACTCATGTATTAATCAAATAATACACTAAGACAATGAAATTGTCAACCGCTTTTTTCACTCAATATAATGCACGCTGCGCGGCCGGTCTATCGGCATAAACAAAACAAGGAACGCTGCGCGGACTTTCTTTTATCATAAACCTTTCTTTTGTCATGAATAAAAAGCCCGCAGCATGTTCTTTTGCAATGCTGCGGACTTTTCATTAATAAGACATTATACGACATTTTCTTTTTGTTACATTTTTTTGCTGAAATACGCTCTTGCAGCCACAAAAACCATAATGCCGGCAGCCAGAGCAGTGATCAGGCTGAATGCTGATACTGTATTTGATATCCCATAAATATAAGCAATAATACGGCTGTAAACAAAAGCAGCAGCTGTACGCCAGAGGCAATGACAGCAGAATTAGCCTCTATCGCTTTCAGACGCTCATCATTATCTTCGATCATTGCATTCTGATCATGTATAATCAATTGTTATATTACCATTATCAACGTCCCTGCCCCAATCAATACACAGCCGGTCAGCGATCTTGCCGTAAACTCCTCATGCAGGAATACAAATGCCAGCACAAGTGTAATTACAACACTCATCTTGTCAATCGGCACGACCTTTGACGCCTGACCCATCTGCAGCGCCCGATAATAACAGAGCCAAGATGCACCTGTCGCAAGCCCGGATAGAATTAGGAAAATCCAGCTTTTCCTACTGATTTCTGTAATGCCTTTCTGTGCATTTGTCAGAAAAACTATTCCCCACGACATCACAACGACAACAACTGTCCGTATCGCAGCTGCCAGATTTGAATTTACTCCATCGATACCGACTTTAGCCAGAATCGATGTAAGCGCTGCAAAGACCGCTGACAGCACCGCATAAAGAAGCCACATATAAATCCACCTCCCCAAAATCATATAGCTCTGTAAATGAAACTGACTTCCATTGTTAACCTAAGATAACATCAGCTTAGCTTATATACTTGTTTGTGTCAAGAATCCCTATCCCCGGCCTATACCCAATTTTATACAAAATGCATTTACCATAAATCCCATACTGAAGAAACAAGCGAAAAAATCTGCCCAAAATTTTTAGGGTACACACTTAGTCGAAAGTTATGGAGAAAAAGGGATTTTCTATAATCCTTTAGAAGAGAATAGCAAGAGCATATTGTGCCAGAGAGGATTAAGGGAGATTTCCCCCTTGGACTTACCGGGCCGAAGCCCCGTCTGCGTGTTTATCGGGGCGAATCCCTGCGCGTTTGCAGAAAAACGCCCCTCACAGCATTTTAATGCTGTTTTGGGACGCTATAGAGCATGTCTTAAAAATGCATTCTGTCAAATGTACCCACATGTTATGATATGCGCCACAATTTGTCACCTAAGTGTATCACTGTGATTCAGCACGAGTGTACTGTACAAAAACAGTACATCGCTAGAAGAAAAGTCAATAAACGTTTCCAGCCGATCTGGATGTATCAGCCTAAGATCTACGAGAGTAATCTGCGAATAGCTGCGCAAAAGCAGCGGTGCAATGCTTGATCCAAAGGAATCCCGAAAGATTACCAGTTTTTTATCTGTCTGTGCCTTTGGATTTTTCATCGTAATTAATGGCAATGAGCCTGACAGGAACATTTCATACGGATCTCTTCCCGCAGCAAGTTTTTGGTCATATACAGGTATTGCCTTTTGGTTCTCCCAGTCATATACACTGCACTGTCCGATATCCTCCCAGGTCACATACCTCAGCTCATCCGGCTCAAGCGGCAGCGCCGCCTGCCCATAATATACGCCGTAAAAATCATGCGCTGCAGTCCGAAGCTCCAGGTTAAAATCCGTACCGGTCTGCCCGCCTCCCATGCTGGAAGCCAGCCGGTCTGCTACGTCTATAATTTTTTCCTGCCGCCAATGCGTATCGGTTTTATAATAATCCTCTTTTTCCAGCAGGTCAGAAATCTGAATATACTGTGCAAAATCTGCCTGATCTGCCATTTTTCTTTCAAATGCTGCATAATCCATGCACAGATGGCCGCTTTCCTCTGCCAGAAAACAGTTTTTATCCGGTATTACAGACAAAAAGACATTGTTCTGATCCGTCAGATATTTGTCACAGATAAAGCGGAACCGTCCGGCGGCATATTTTATAGAAGCTTCGTCAATCGGATATTCTACGGCGGCAATAAAGCCGTCGGATACATACAGCCCATGATAATCCTTCCGCTGAAAAATCCCGCCTGCTGTCAGGGCATTGACTGTACGGAATGTATCCCGGAATGGAAAATGATCCGCTGCATACTGCTCAAAGCCGGACATAAAGCGCCCATTTATTACCGTCTCTCTGCCAAACTGCGGCATGCTTGCAAGCTTTCTGCGCTCCGTGTCTGAATAGGTCTTCTTTGGCATACAAATGCACATAAAAAACCCGCCTGCCAGCATAACTGCAAACGTAATGCATACAGCCATATTTTTAATACGTATATTCATCCTGCACCGCTCCTTAAAACCTAAAATATAAAAAAGGATTAAACGATCCATCCACTAGATAAGCTGTTACTACAAGCAGCACCACCGCGGCGAAAACCGGCTCCGCCGAGTTTAAAATGGTGCTGACAGCCGGATTGTTTGAAATTCGGCGAATCACACTGCGCATAAAAGGTGCTGCACCAATGATGCCAAACAAAAGCACTACGGCATAGCTTTTCAGATAATACAGCGCTTCGGCGGATACCAATGGAATCCCTCCGGCTCCAAACAGCCCGCCCAGATCGGACCAGACCTGCCCCAAGCTGCCGGCATTGAAAATCACAAAGCTGGCCATTACCAAAAACAATGTATAAATATGAGCCAGTATCTTTCTTTTTTTCAGCCAGCGAAGCAGCCACAGTTTTTCAATCATAAGCAGCACTGCAAAATACAGCCCCCATAAAATAAAGTTCCATGCTGCGCCATGCCAGAATCCGGTCAGCATCCATACTATCAAAATGTTCAAAAGCTGACGTCCCCGGCCGCACCTGCTGCCGCCCAGAGGAATGTATACATAATCCCGAAACCACGATCCTAAAGACATATGCCAGCGCCGCCAGAATTCCGTAATACTCGCTGAAACAAATGGATAATCAAAGTTTTCTAAAAAATGAAATCCGAAAATCCTGCCCAGTCCGATAGCCATATCACTGTAACCGGAAAAATCAAAATACACATGCAGCGAAAATGCCGCAGCATACATCCAGAAAAACAGCACAGATTTTTCCCCTGACTCCCGAAACACGCTGCACAGCTCGCCCAGCTGATTGGCAAGCAGAACTTTTTTTGCAAGCCCGATTACAAACCGCCGCACACCCTCTGCTGCCGTCTCCCATGTATGCACGCGGCTCTTTAACTGCGCTGCGATATCCGCATACCGGACAATCGGCCCTGCGATCAGCTGCGGAAACATAGATATATAAGCTGCCAGGCTGACAAAATTTTTCTGTGCCGGCTCACCCCGGTATACATCTATCGTATAGCTGATCAGCTGAAATGTATAAAAGCTGATGCCGATCGGCAGGGCGGTCTTTATCAGCGCGATCTGCGTACCTGCAGCCGCATTCAGATTTTCTATAAAAAAATCCGCATATTTAAAATACAATAAAAAAGAAAGGCTGATGACAACCGATACCGCACAGAGCACCTTTCCGGCTCTCCTGTGCCTGCAGCGATCAATCAAAAGCCCGCATGCATATCCCAGACAGACCGAGGCACCCATAATAAGTATATACCGCGGTTCGCCCCATCCATAAAAAATAATGCTCACAGACAGCAGCGCTATATTTTTAAATGATCCGGGAACCGTAAAATACAGCGCTGCCGCAAGAGGCAGGAAATAATATAAAAACGTAATACTCGAAAACAGCATAAGCTCTCTTCCTACCCAATAGGTGTCTCTACAATTACCTGCGATCCGTCAATCACAGATAACGCATGATTTTTGAAAGTATCGATCATTTCACCGTTTCCATAAGCTGTTACCACATAATTTCCCCCTGCCTGAATGATCACCAATGTCTCCGGGGAACCGCATACCCACTGCTTACCCAATATATTTGATTTGACAGCCTCTGAAAAGCCATTTAGATCCGCGCTGTCCCTCAAATGATAAGCTGCTCCGGTAAATGTATTTGCATTCATCATATGCACCATAGAGGCAGCATCATCAATCTGATCCGCCTGATCCTGCGGCAGTCCGAGCGTATTGTCCATTTCCTCTGTTTTGCTTAGATCAAACTTTCCCGGTGCATCCATCACTGCATTTTCCTGATCGCCTCCATACATGGCAAACGCCTCTTCCTCCGCATACGCCTTTGCTACTGCGTCTAACACATCCACAGCCTGCGCATATTTTGACGTGCCCTCATCCTTATTCCCGGACGATCCCTGTTTTGTGCAGCCGCACAATGCTGTAATCATGACTGCTGCTAAAAATACTGCTGCTATTTTTTTCATAAATTTATCTCCTTTTATATTGCGATCAGCATAATCAGCATCCCGCTTTCTTTTCACAAATCATAACACCGTTCTTTTCATGTTATATGATCTGCGTATTGGCTATTTATTATACCATGAATAACATGCAGAGGCAATGACACACCTGGAATAAACTATATTTAATTTGTATTTCCAAAGGAACTATTTGGGCTGGTTTTTCCATGTAAAACACGCTCTAGAATCCGTTATATCATATAGTGGATCTTGTCCATAATAGATAAACATATTTAAACAGTCCGCTGTAGTACTAAGATTTGTCAAAAATATCATACAGAGACAGCGGCTGCCATATGGCTGAATCTGTTACTTGGCAATCTTGAGCAGTTCCGCATTTAATGCCGATAGATCCGCTTTTTCTGCAGTCTCCTTATCCCTGCCCAAAATACTGGTCATAGCCAGTCCAAGCGGAATATCTCCCTGCTCCAGCAGCCTTGTGATTTTAGGCAGGTATTTTTTTAATATCTGATGAGCCTTTTCATTGTCCAAAATCTCCTCTGCCCGGTCTTTTAAATAATAATACTGGTCGGTATCCAGATCCGTTTCCTGCATAAACCAGTTTTGAACCGTTGTCCCGGCATTCTGTCCGGGCAGGCAGTACGATTCTTCCGGCACAGCAGTTTTTTCAAAACATACGGATTCTTCCATACGCACATTATCTTTTGTCAGACCGCTGACACTAAAGTAATTCTTTCCGTCCTTCAGCGCAATATCCGCAAATACAATGATTCCGCCGCCATTATTCTGCGCACATAGTTTGTCCCCCGCCGCTTCATTTTCCTCTATTCGTTTTAGCACCGCCTTCTTTAAATTTGTACTATAAATGAGCAAATATAGAAATTTGCACAAAACTACCCTACCAATTTCAAA
>CAJUHV010000063.1 GCA_910586445.1 uncultured Eubacterium sp. | reverse complement strand
AGGGGGTTCGGCTAAGCGTAGTGAAAATTCATCGTCACGTTTTCGAGAATCCGGGCATTAAGGTAATCCGCAATCAGCTCAATAGGCAGATTTCCCGGCATTCTCCCCATTCCAAAAAGGCTGCCGTCTATAACAGCAGGCCTGTTTAAATGCATGTCAGCAAACTGTTGCGCCAGACTACAGCTTAACGACATATTTTCATGTAAATGTAATCCCAGGCGAATGTCTCTAGCCAGATTATGATCTGCAATGCTTATGATCCTGTTTAAATCCTTTCGTTTCATACTTCCAAACGTATCAACGATTGAAAACTGATATGGATGAATCTCGTTTACCCGATCTATGATTTGCAAAATTTTTTCATCATTGTATCCCATTATATTAATAGGATTTATACTGACCAGATACCCCAGTTTCTTTATCTGCTGTGCAAATTTCATTCCCTCTTCTAAGTCATACTCATGAGCAGTCACCCGTATCAGCTGAATGCCGCTGCCAGAATAAGGCGTTAATTTTTTTATATCATATGCACCATTCATTGCCATTGCAGAAAAGCAGGCATCTGATGAATTTTCTGGAATGAAGCTATTTAATTCCTCTATCGTATTGCACACTGTTACATCTTCATTGTATTTATCCGTATCTTTTAGAAATCCTATCTCTACAAAATCTATATCTGCCCTGACAAGGCAGCGTATAATTGCCCTGGCACAATGAAACCCCCATTTCCAATGATTTACATATCCTCCATCTCTAAGAGTACAATCTAGTAACCTTAATTCTACTGATGACATGATTGTCCCTGTCTCCTCTCAATCTCTTTTCTAACCAGCTCAAGATCTTTTGGTGTATCAACTGACACTGTTTTATAAGGTGATTTAATCATGGTGACTTCGATACCGTTTTCTATAAAGCGGAGCAGATCATTCTCTTCCGCCATTTCCACTACTGATTTTTTTGCAGCTTTATAAAATTCCAAAGCTTTTTTTGTAAAAATCTGCACTCCTGTTACTTTTTCATAAACAAATCCTAGTTCTCCTTTCGGATACGGAATCGGACTTCTGGAAATCATCAGTGCTTTTCGATTCTGATTAGTTACTACTTTTTGATTGCTATAATCCACTACTTCCGCCGGATTGTTAATCTCATTTGTAAGCGCAGCAACATAACTCGATGTTACTGCAGATGGGATGATTAATTCTATACACCGATGATCTATCAGCGGCTCATCCCCCATAATCATAAGGTATAATTCAAAGTCATAGATTTCTGCAATTTCCGCCAATCGGGAAGTAGGCGTATCATGCTCTTTCGATGTCATCAAAACATTCATTTCAAGCTCCCTGCATCTGTGCACAATTCTTTCATCATCTGCTGCTACAATTACATCCGCCAGCAGTCTTGACTTTACAGCCTCTTGGTATACCCACCAGATCATTGGCTTTCCACATAGATCACTTAATGGTTTTCCAGGCATACGTGACGATTGATACCGCGCCGGAATTACGCATAATACATTCATCATGCTGCCCTCCTCCTAGAATTTCTTTTCTTTATACCCCCCCCCGAGCACATTTTCTTAATAAATTCGGAATACGTCAAATCTTCTATATCCGGCATCTGATACATTGCTAATGCACAAACATAGTCATAAATATCATCTATGTCAACAGCTTCTTTCTTATTTACAATCATTCTGTAAGGATTTGGTCCAAAGTTATAATGCCATTTGTGAATATTTCTTTTTGGCGCTATATTTATGCCATTCGTAAAATGATAAATTGGTTCCAAAAACTCAGAATTCTTATGCTCCAGCCCCGTTTTAAAATTTATGGGGCCATTATTGTCCATGAAAAAAGTTTGTTTTGATTCCAAGGTAATCAGCGAGTCATATCCTTCCTCCAGCTTCTCAAAATAGATCTGTATCGCTTTCTTATAAAGGGCCGGCTCCACAAGCGGAGATGTCACACACGCCCACAAAATATGTTCGTTAGGCAGTACTGCACATAAATAATCCAAAAATCTTCCAAACGGGACAGACTCGTCGGCATATTTTTCCGGCCTTTTTATTCCTTTTACTCCAGCATGTTCAGCCATTTCCAGCATAACATCGGAATCAGATGATACGATAATGTCTGTAATTTCTGATACTTCTTTTAATTGCCCAATTTTATGTAGTAAAAGATTAGACCTGCCAAACGGTAAAGTATTCTTACCAGGCAGACGCATGCTGTTTGCCTTTACCGGTATTACTGCGGTAATAGTTTTATTTTTCATAATTATTCTCCATTTCGTTATCCTGCTGCCTATATAGTTTCTCCATATTTGTATAAACATTAATGTTAAAATACCATTCTGCCCGATCTGAAATTTTCTTCACCAGCTTAAAACCGGCTTTTTCTATAGCTTCTGTCCGCGGCTTTAAATGCGGATTGAGGAAATACAATACACACTCCCTGCCGACATGAGATGTATATATTTTCTCTGCAACCGGCTCCATAATCGTTTCATCAAATGGATTGTTAAAGAAAAAAACATCAAATTCCCCATAATGTTCAAAATCTTTCGCATCTGTGTGGTAAACATGCTCTGTAGATAATTTCTTTTTCTTTAGATTCTTCCTGCCAATATCATATAGCTGCTTTGTATACTCTACACCTCCATACAGCCGAAATCCGTTTTGTGCAGCTCTTGTCACCGCATAACATTTACCACATCCGACATCCAGAAATCCCTTATCCTTAATGTTGTTTATATCCGTAAAAATACGTTTTAACACTTTATCAGGCACTTTTGTATACACCGAATGATGAATACTCTCGTCCTTAGTCCAGTACACCATAGAATAATCGAGTCCAGCTATTTTCTCATACACCAGTGTGCATGCTTCTCGTGCATACCGCCAAAAAGCTGCCCATTTTTGCTTTGTAAATAAAGGTCCCTCAAAAAATCGGCGCAAATAACTTTTTATTAATTTTATCTCTGATTTCTTCATCATATCTGCTCCCCACTTACCACTCCCTATATCTTTCAGAAAAATACTCAGCAAAACTATACGGATTTTCACTCAGATCCTTTGGAAGAGAATCTGCTACCTCGCTAAGCCTTTCGTAATCCATTGTCATTTTATTTTCATTACTATATGCCATAATAAGTCTCAACGGATCTACTTCTTTCTCATTACAGCACCGATACACATCCTTTAAAAAGCTTGAATGAAATCCCGCATATCCACACATATAATCAAGAGGATTTACAAGATTCTCTCGTACAATGCTTCTAAGTCCTGCATATCCATATTCCAAAACTCTTGGTATATCAAACCCTGTATGGTATCCGCGCCGCTCCATCACCATAACAACTTGTTCAAGAGGTGCATTGCCAAGGCTTCGCCCGAGTCCCTGGAAAGAGCAGTCAATAAATTCAATTCCTTTTTTTACACAGTATAATGTGTTATCAACTGCAAGCCCCAGATTGTTATGTCCATGAAATCCAATTTCAATTTCTGACACTGCTCTTGCTGCCTCAATATATTCTCTAATATCGCCTGCACTCATACTTCCTGCAGAATCTACAATATATACACAGCCTGCACCTTCTTTATACAATTCTGCCGCGGCTGCTGCAAATTCCGCTGGTGTGGCAGAATACGCCTTCATAAAATTTATAAAGATTTCTAGTCCCAGCATTTTACACTTTTCTATGTACGGCTTTGCTTTCAGATATTCCCGAACTGTCAGCCCGATTCGAATAAAATCCATCCCATTCCTTCCAGCTGTTTCAACGTCCTCCAGACGTGCAATACCTGGTATGCAAAAACATCCCAGCTTAGAATTTCCCGCGGCTTCTCTCGCCGCAGCCATATATTCTTCATCTGTCTGCAATGCAATACCATGCTCCAGTGAACTTGCGTGAAGCCCTAAGCCATGTCCGATTTCGATATACTCGATACCGATTCTTTGTAATTTACTAACAAGATCCTGTACATCCCTGCAGCTGAATTTAAAGTCCACTGCATAACTTCCATCACGAATTGTTGTGTCCAGTATTTTCATACACCACTGTCCCTCGTTTCGTTTTATATCTCGCTTTATCCTGACACAATATCTCTTTTACTGTTGATATCAGCCATATGCTTCTTTACACGGCTTACTATGTATCCCATATCTTTCTCATCATATCTTTGATCCATTGGAAGAAATACTGCATTCTCCATCATATTAATCTCAAATGCATTCCCATACTCTGCCAAATCTTTTCCGTCCCAGAACGTAGATACAAAAATATGCTCCTCAATCAGTTTTTGTTTAATTTCTCTGCCTTCTTTGCTTATTAATAGCGGAAACTGATATGCTGCACTTATCTTTGGAAGTTTAAGTTCATTAATATTGCTAAAAGAACTTAAAAGAAATTTGTAATTTTCTTTTCTCCGCTTCTTCACCCTGTTATAGTCAACATTTTTTAACAAACCGACTGCCAGCTTAGACATGCCTCCATAATTCACCGAAAGCCTCTGGTCAGCCTCTTTCTTTTTACAATATGCCGCATTCGTCCCGCTCTCATATGACATAAGCAGATAGTCTGCATATTCATGCGCTTCAGACTGCATATGCACATCCAACGTTACTGCCGGGCTGATTAGATACGCACCATCTGGAATGCCAAAGAATTTTTTTGCTGAGTAAACATTGTGCACATGCCCCCTTATAAGTGGTTCTTCAAAAAAACCATGTGCTCTGTCTATGATGATCTCTGCATTTTGAAACATGTCTGCTGCTTCAATTATCTTTTTTTTACATATCCCGAAATAGTCTGCCAAGAGAACTGAACTATTTTTTTCATCCGGCAGATCTATCGGCAGAAACTCTTCATTAATATGATAGAAATACACTTCAATTCCTGCTTTTTTGATTGCTGCTATTGTAGACGGACAATAGTAATAAGGAATGTGCATCTTCTTTAATCCTAGTCTTCTGATCAGAAAATCCAGTGCTGCCTTTACAGAGTTAAATCTGCCCAGCCAGTCATCATACGCTGCATAATATTCTTCTCCAGGATTAAGTTCCAACGGAAGAAATCCTCCGTATTCCATTTTTCTGCTATTTATTCTACTCATTGCAGTTTCCTACATTTCATCAGATTCTTCATAATCTTTTACTACAAACTGCGGTGCTTTATTAAGCGAAATATAAATCCTTCCAACATATTCTCCGATCAGTCCCATAAAACAAAACAATATGCCAAACATAAATAAATTCACAGACATAATCGAACTGTACCCCGCACTTACTCCCAAGCCAAAAACCTTATTTGCGATAATTACTATTCCATATGCAAATCCGATTATAGACACCAATATGCCTATCACTATCATCAGCCGCAGCGGCTTTACTGAAAAAGAAGTAAAACCATTCATCCACAGCTCTATCATCTTTTTGAAACTGTATCCAGAACTTCCCGAAATTCTCTCTCTATGGACAACGTCAACATTACAAGCATTCTGCGTCGCACGGAGCATAAGCCCTCCCAGATACGGATATGAATTTGGATACTCAATCATCTGATCTGCTATAAATTTTTTTACCACCCAGTATGTCGTAAGTTCCAGACCTTTTGGTTTTTCAATCAGCCACGCAGCCATTCCCTCATTCATTGTTGTCCCCAGCTGTCTGAATATAGATCTTTTCTCCCGCGCAGCATATTTTGCTTCTACAAGGTCATACCCTTCTTCAATCTTTTGAAAAAGTTTAGGCAGCTCATCAAATGGTGTCTGCCCGTCATCATCCCCGCAGACAACATAATCTCCAGTCGCATAATTGAGTGCCGCCATTACTGCTGATGGCTGTCCAAAATTTCTCGCCAGATTAATCCCTTTGATATGTTTTTCTTTTCTTATAATATCAAGAATTGCATGATATGTCGTTCCGTCAGGAGAACCGTCATTTACAAGTATTATTTCATAATCAAACCTGTACATTTCTCGATTCATGGTCATCTTGATTTCCTGTACAACTGCGCCTATCGTATTCGTTGAGTTGTAGCATGGTATCACAAAGCTTATTTTCTCCTTATTCTTTTCTTCCATTACCTAAGTACCACCCTGACTGCCTCTAATATTTTCTTTTCTTCCTTTATGACAGCTTCTTTATCGTCGGCTCCTATGATAAAATGCCCCGGCCTCAGCCTTCCATATTCCGGCTGCTTCAGCACATCTCCAGGCTGAATCTTTATCTGATAATCAATCATCATAGGATGGGATTTAAGCACATCTACTCCTTCTACCCGATCTACGATGCCCTCTCCAAAATCAAAAAAACGCATAACTGCATATCTGTCAGTATTGAAAATACAGTTTTTTACATCAGTTTCGTCTGCCTCATCACCTAGCGCCTCCTTGATCAGGTACTCATAGTGATCGATTCCTGACATAAATGGAACGATCTTGCCGGAAAGGTTGCTGCCTCCTCCTCTTGCTCCAGCCTCTATCAGAATACACGTTCCATTGCGCACCCTGTATTCCGAATGTGTCAGCCCCATTGGTAATCCTATCGTCTCAATCAGCTCTTTATTCGTCTTACGGAGCAGCTCATAATCATACTGGTCTGACAAATAGGAAAATCTTTGTGTTCTTGAAATATTCAAATTTTTCGGATACATTTCTTTCACCGAAATACAGAGTGGATAATGATGCCCATTTATTACAATTCCATCAATTGTAAACTCATCTCCATCTATATATTCCTCTGCCAGAAATGCTTTTCTTCGATTGGACCATGCGATCGAGGACATATATTTTTCTTCCAGCTGATTTCTGTTTTCAATAGTATAAACTCCCCTGCTTGACTGACTGTCAATCGGCTTAATCACAATCTTTCCATATTTTTCTAATAGGGGCACTGCATCTTCGGGAGCCATACAAATCTTGTAATCTGAAACTGCAATGCCTTTTTCACGGCAGAATTCTCTCTGCGCAGATTTATCAGTAAATAAATCTGCTTTCTCCATGCCAATTCCTCGAAGCCCTAACTTTTCATTCAAATAAGCTACTGTGGTAACAGCAATATCGCTTTGATCAGAAATCACAGCATCCGGCATATATTTCTTTGCAATTTCGAGATTTCTCTCTTTGTCCAGCACATCTGATACCTCACATGCATCTGCATATATGAACGCAGGAGAATCTTCATAAAGATTAGAACATATTACATAATGCCCCATGCTTTTTGCTTTTTTTACAAGCTCTATCTGCCAATCGCCGCCAGCGACCACCATGATCTTTGCCATATATTGTCCCCCTGCATTCTTAAATTCCATCCTGTCGGCATGTTATTTATAATATTCATAAACTGCTTCTATTACTTTGTAGATCTCATCCCGCATTCCATAATACAGCGGCAGACGGACAAGCTTCTCGCTCTCTTTCGTTGTATATCTGTCCTCTCCGTAAAATCTGCCAAACTTTTTTCCGGCTGAAGAAGAATGCAGCGGAACATAATGAAAAACTGCCCCTATTTCCTTGTCCTTTAAAAATTTAAGCAGCTTGGTCCGCTCATCCAGATCCCTGGCTTTTATATAAAATATATGGCCATTATGCCTGCATTCTTTTGGAATATGCGGAAGTGTAATCCGTCCTTTTTCCTCCAGCGCTTTAAGCGCCTTTTCATAAATACGCCAAGAGCGCCTCCGGTCATTGATAATCTCCTGTGCCCGTTCTAACTGCGCGTATAAATACGCGGCATTTAATTCACTCGGCAGATAAGAGCTTCCTGCCGCCTTCCATGTGTACTTATCGATCTCTCCCCTAAAAAAGCTGCTTCGGTCTGTACCTTTTTCACGGATAACTTCTGCCTGTCCAGCAAACCTTTTATTCTTTACCAGCAATGCACCGCCTTCGCCCATTGTAACATTTTTCGTTTCGTGAAAACTCAGGCATCCAAAATCCGCAATTGTTCCAAGAAATCTGTCTTTATATGTACTCAAAATAGCCTGTGCCGCATCTTCGACCACAAAAAGCCCATGCCTGTTCGCTATATCAAGAATCGTGTCCATTTCGCAAGCCACACCGGCATAGTGAACAGGCACAACTGCTTTTGTTTTTTTTGTGACAGCTGCTTCGATTAAGTTTTCATCTATATTCATCGTATCTGGACGGATATCTACAAAAACAGCCTTTGCTCCACGCAGGATAAATGCATTCGCTGTAGATACAAAAGTAAACGACGGCAGAATTACTTCATCTCCCGGCTCGATGCCACAAAGCATTGCAGCTATCTCTGTTGCATGTGTACAGGATGTTGTCAAGAATGCCCTGTTGATCCTCAGATTATCTTCGAGCCATTGGCTGCACATCTTTGTATATCTTCCATCTCCACACAATTTTCCCTGCTTCAGCACCTCCTTGATATAAATTTCTTCGTTTCCTAGAAATGGAACTTTGTTATATGAAATCATTTGTGACACCTCACGATCTGAAAGCAGTAGTAAATGCAGCTGCTATCCGGTCATAGACCGTCTTTCGAATTTGACCAAGACTTTCCATCACACCATCCATACAAAATGCAAACATCATACAGACCAATGGCATAATATTGCTTTTGTATCTACCCTGTGCCTGTATAAGCACCAAAGCCAGCGTAAATAAAAAAATAATACCTGTCGTAAAAAAACATGCCTGCAGCTGCTGTGCTGGTATTTTTTTTACTAAAAAAATTACACATCCGAGAGAAAGAATGACATACATAAACATAATATAGACCCTCGGCACAAGAGCAAATAAAACCTCTCCTGCCCAAGTCCCCTGCACTACCGCATTGTCGCCGGAAAAAGTGAAATAATAATAATCCTCACTGCACCAATTCACTTTAAATTTGTGTTCTAAAAGCCTCAAGAACGCTTTAGGATCATCCTCGTACTGTTCTTTCAATTTTATAATGAAAATTTGATTCGCTTTTGAGGAGTCATATTCTTCTGAAATCTGTCTAATATACCCTTGTACCTTACTATTCCAGACACCGTTTCCCTCTATGCATAGGCCATCGTAAAAACCCGCCATAAACGGCCTGTTTCTAATAATCACAGGATATCCAAGCTCTGTACGAACATAATTAGTACCAGCACGGCTGATCATAATTGCAGCTGCGATTACAACAAGACACTGCCCTGCGATAACTGCAAACTGCCTGATGACTTTTTTTCTCTCCCTTACTGCTGTAACAATCAGAGGAATCCATTCATAGCAGAATGAAGCCATAAGAAAAGAAGGCACAAGAACCATTCGAAGTCCAGACTTATAAAGGATTACCATTCCAAGCAAAATACCGGCTGCCGCACCCCAGATCCACCTATGCTTATGATGCCGCTCCGCCGTATAAAAGCCTGTCACCGCAAATGCTGCCCACGCCAGATAAAACTGAGAAAAATGCTCGCATGACGGAATTGCAGTATATATAATCATCGATGGGCATAAGGCATACACCAGCCCAGCTGTTATACCGACATTGGCCTTTCCCGTAATCCTTCTGACTGCCAGAAATAATGCTGCTGGTATCGTTGATGTAATTACTGCATTTAAAAACTGTGCCGTCCATACTGATATGCCAAAGTTTTCGAAAAAAATTCGCAGAGTAACCGCATATGCCCCCAGATAAGGATAGGTAGCAAGATATTCTTCCTGACCGCTTTCTCCCGCCGCATAAGTATAACAGGTCAAAAAATCAGATACCGGTTCTGCCTGCAGAACTTCAATCGCTAAGACTCTTATTGATAAAGCTATAAGAAATAACGCAATGCTGATCTGAAATATTTTACTCTTATTTATTATGCCTGGTATAAGTTTCCACGCAAGTCCAATACAGACAATTGGTGCCCCCGCAGCAATCAGAACAAGATGCCTCTCATCAATACGATGCAGCTCATCTGTCCATATGCTGTCCATGACATTCGGCCATATATAAAATGCTGCAATCCCAAATGGATATACTGCAAGCACGGCGAACATAATCATTCTGACTGCTTTTGCAAATATATTTTCTTTTTCAGCCATCCTTCTCCTCCCTCCCAATAGAATGTTCATAATGCTCCAGCATATTTATAATACTTTCCGCTTTTCCATCCCATGTATTTTCCAGTGCCTCTTTTTTTAACAGTCCATAATACTGTTCATTTTTCACCTTCATATAACTGATCGCTAGATCAATTTTCCTGCAGTATTCTTCACACCCATCTGCAATAAGTACAGATTTATATTTTTTACATTCATGCATGCCTGTCGTAATAATCGGTTTTGCTAACGCCATATACTCAAACAGCTTGAGCGGAGAGGTCGCATTTGTTAACTCATTTACGACAAATGGAATTGTACATATATCAAATCTTTCTGCATATGCAGGAAGCTGCCCATATGGCACTTCACCGAGGTAAATAATGTTTTCATATTTTGTAAGCCCGGCCTTTTGAAAGGAATCATCATATAATTTTCCAATCAGCACAAATATAAGATCTTTTCTCCTGCGCGCAGTTTCTTTTACAAGCTTATAATCAAACCATGAGGCCAGAGCACCATAATAGCCGACGATGATTTTCCCTTTCTGCAGTGTTTCCAGATACCTGCGTTTTAACTTTGTCCCTGCTCCGGTCCTGGCTGTAAAGTGCTTATAATCCACTCCATTTGTCGCATAAGCTACATGAGCCATCCCTCGTTTTGATTCTACATCTTTACACAGGCGTTCTGCTGTTACTACAACCGGGATTTCGGGATGATTCATGACGTATTCATACTTTTTTTGAATATTAATTGGAATTTTCTTTGTCACTGATATATCTGGATTTATATCATCGATATATTCATAAAGTATATAGTACCCCTCTTTTTGATATTGTCTGATGTCTAAAACTGACAGCTCCTGTTCCGTCGAATAGATCTGCATATATTTGGGCTTTGTTATATTCTGCAATTCCTCCAACAGTATTTTATGGGCCCTGCTGTCTCTATTTACCAGCCATAAGTTGTGACATTGTTCCCTAAGTGTCCTCACCCGCGGGTCTGTATACTCTGTTACTTCATAAAAAACCAATGTTCTTTGCTTTGCAAGGGCCGATGCAATATGCTGAGGACGCTGAAATAGTGTCACGTTCCAGCCAAAGCTGCTGTTCCACATTACAATCCTGTCATAATCTGAATCCAGTATTTTTTTTACAAGCTTCTGCAGATTCTTTTTGCTCTCCACAGCCTCCATATCCTTCAGCTGAACATTTCGCGGATCATCCAATAATTTCTCGATCTTTCTCAAATACTGCTTCAGCTGTATATCCATGCGGTATTTATTAATGTCCAGCGGCTTTTTTATCCCGGCTGTCCGTAAGAAGATTCTTCGAATAAGCTGCATTTTTTTTGAAAAACTTTCTCTTTTTACAGCTCCCAGAATCGCGTGCATTTTCAACAGGCTTCTGATTCCCCTGGCATTTAACACCGTTTCCATATCGCTGGTCAGAACTGACAGCCGGCTGTTTATCTCAAAAAGAAACTGTTTCAGGCTATTTATTTCTTCCTGTGATTCCCACAGCCGCAGATGCAGGTCTGTTTCCTGTTCCTTTAGCTCCCGCTCATCCATTTATTTTATCCTCTCCTGATACAATATATATTCTAAATATAATAATACTCTAACAACTCCGGCCGTCTTTCTTTCCATTTTTTCTCAAAATATTCTCCGTTTCTTTTGATCTGCTTCGTATGCTGCCGGCTGCCAGACTTTGTTGTCTGATGTGGAAAATGCATAACACCCATGTATGGACAATATGCAAGCTCGTACCCTGCCTCTCTTATTTTCAGCGAAAGGTCCGTATCTTCAAAGCAGGTCGGATCATAAAATTCATCAAATCCGCCTATCTCATCAAACAAGCGTCTTTCCATAACAAATCCGCTGGTTGCCAGATAAGCAGCGTCAAGACGATACCAGATTTTTGCGCTGTCAACTGCACGGTTGGATATGCGCTCGACAATAGGCCCTTCTACCTTACCCGGTTCAAACCATCCGGCATTCCATCCGGCAGCTCCAATCTGACAGCTGCCCTGCAGAATCTCCAATACACTATCCAGCCAGCAGTCACTGATAATCCACTGATCACTGTCTAAAAAACACACATATTTTCCTGTTGAATTTCGAACGCCAAGATTCCTGCCTGATGAACAGCCATTTTTTGCATTCCTTACCAGTACAATTCTGCCCTGATAATGTTCCTGCAAAAACTCATAAGAACCATCCGTACTTCCATTATCAACGACAACAATCTCATAGCCATACCTTCGATTATGTGCAATCAATGTATCCACACATCTTCGTATTACTTTCCTGTTATTATAATTCAGCACAATGACTGACAGGCTTGGTGCATCTATTGAATCCATCCCGGATAATTCCAGAATTTTCATACACCTTGCATACCAGTTATTTTTATTCAAAAAAGCTGTACTATCTGACAATTTTTTCTTATCACTGCTGATAACTTTTACCCAGTCTTCAGCCGAATCTGAACAGTATACATTCGGATACCCTTTTATATCATCCAGAGCCGTTGCTAATACTCTTACATTCATTGCGATATATTCAAAGATTTTTAATGGGGAAACATATGCCCCTATCTCGCTGTTTTTAAAAGGCAGCAGTGCATAATCTGTATATTGCAAATATGCAGGCAGTTCCGACTGTACTTTCATGCCCAAAAAATGGACATTTTTCTTTTTCTTTCTAACATGCACCTTACATCCAGAATAATCGCCGATCAAATTGATCTGGCAGTCTGGACAATGATCCGCAAGATAATCAATCTTATTCCATTCAAACCATTCACCCCATAGAGACCCAAAATACAGCAG
This sequence comes from uncultured Eubacterium sp., assembly GCA_910586445.1. Lineage (GTDB taxonomy): Bacteria > Bacillota > Clostridia > Lachnospirales > Lachnospiraceae > Eubacterium_J. The sequence goes on along the minus strand of CAJUHV010000063.1, from coordinate 10,228 downwards.
TGTGGTCTTTCCTCTTTTCAAATCCTGCGGACATTTATAACGTTTAAAAGGCTCAAATATTTCAAGGTCTACTGCATTTGGCAGATACCAATATCTGCGGCTGCAGTATTCTCTGATTTTTTCTCCCAATTTTTTTGCCGTTACTGTGATCATATCTGCTTTCTTTAAAAATCTCTGAAATACATCTGCATCATAAAATAAGCATCCCAGCCTGGAATCCCAATTATCTATATGTTCATATATGGTTATGCTGTCTGCCTGTTTTGCTATATCCAAATATGGCTCAAATTTATAGTACGGAATTTCAAATATTACAATCGTACGGCTGTCTGCAAGATCTGAAAACCAGGCGCTATGAATATGGTCTATGTATTCATGTTCATTTACAGGTATAGACAGTTCCGGCTCATAATCCTCCGTACATGGAAAGCCATAGATATAATAAACCTGATACCCCATTGCATTAAATGTCTTTGCCAGCTGAGCTGACCTCTGGCCTCCTCCAACATCAAAAAACGGAACTGATGCAAAAATAACCACACGCTGTGTATTTTTCAATCGTATAAACTGTGTTTCATCCACTTCATCGATACCTGATCCATACAGCATCTGTCTTAGACATTCCTTGGTATTTTCCAGGCTGTCAAATTCCTTTAACGCCTTTGCTGACGTATTCTTTTTTATCAGCCTTCTTAAAAACCATCGAAAGAAATCCTGCTTTTCATGGGTATTAAAACATTGAATGATAAAACGCTGTACCGCCAATCCCATCCGATAAACTCTTCCGCTTTGGACTATGCTGATACATTTTAAGATCTCTCTGGTTTTGTTCCTGACTCTTTTTTGCTCCTGCCTGTACAAATCACGCTGATTTTTCACCTCAGCAATCTGCTTTTCCAGCTGACGGCTCTTTCTTTCTGCGTTCTCCTTTTGATCCGATAACTGTTTATTCCGCTTTTCTATATCCTTATAGCCCTGTTCAAAAGTATCTACCAGATCCGTCATACACCCTGCCCTTTTGCGGCAGGCTGCGCGGCCATATAACAGAAAGATCTGACAGTCATTATAAAGACTTTCTGGTATATCCGTACAGTTCATATAATTGGCGAAAATAAGATCCAGCTCCCCGATTTCCAACGGAATATTCGAAGTGTCAAATTGACTGCAGTGTTCCTCAATTTCTACCGTTTCCCTAAATGGAATTAATATTATTAAATATTGATTCACATAAACGGCTGTCTTTTGTGCAGCCTCCCACGGTGAATCCAGGTGTTCTAATACATTCGATAAGTAACCCGCATCTACACGAAATCCATCCATATGGTCATTTACAATATCACTCTGAAAAAACTTATAATCTGGGAAAGTTTCTCTGGCTAATGAAACTGCTTTTCCCGAAAAATCTACTCCTATCACTTCTGTATCAAATGCCCTATGAAGCATGTCCACTGCCTGTCCGGCTGCGCACCCAAAGTCGCATATTGTTAACTTTTTTTCTCTTATTTCATCTGCAAGCCACTCCGGCATCAAATGAAGTGCTACCTTCGCAAAAAATTCAGTCTGTTCGAATCCATGCATCATTTTCCAATTGTTTTGAAATCGAAAATCCCAGTATTGATCCGTATTAATATTATTCATTTCCAGCTTACTCCGTCCTCAAGATTATTCGTATGCATTTATTTCCGGCTTACCTGTCCTCTAATCAGCTTTATATTTTATTACTGTGTCTACATCGTATATCCCAAATATATTTCCAAGTGTGTAAGATTTAAAATAGCAGGCCCCTTCTATATATTCATAATAGGTTATGGGAATTTCTCTGCGGTTTTCCAATGCAATCACCAAATAATAATCACCATTTGCTAATCTCGGAACAAATTCAAAACTGACTTGCCATCGTTTGCTGCCATAAAAGCGGATATTTTCATCAAAAGTAGTTTTTACTATCAGATCGATACCTTCAGAATTTTTAACTGCAAATGCTGCTGAAAGATACTGCGCATCGATTTCTTTTCCAATCAAAAAGTCAAGCTCAATTCTCATCGTTTCATCTGGGCTAAATACACGTTTACTGTCTCCTTTTTGATCACACATTTTTACGGACTGCACCAACCCCGGAAACATTCCCCAATGCGCAATGCTGTCTGGAAAGCGGCTCCCATCTATTTTAGAGCTTTGTTTCTTGGGATCTTTCTTCTTTTTTTCTGTTTTTTGTATTTCCTTATTTTTAAGCCGATACCCCGTAAATTCCGCAAAATCCTCCACATGCATATATTCTGTATATTCCGCACTGACAAATACAGGATCTCCCAGATCCACCAGCCTCCCCTGATCAATCCACATCGCTGTATCGCAGAAAGAGCGCATTACAGACACATCATGCCCGACATATAAAATTGTTGCCCCTGCCTCCTTAAACTCCTTGAATTTGCGAAAACACTTTGCCTGAAACCGCATGTCCCCGACACTTAATATTTCATCTACAATCAGAATATCAGGCTCCACATGAACCGCACAGGAAAATGCCAGCCTTGCAAACATGCCGCTGGAGTAAGTCTTTACAGGCTGATATACATAATCGCCGATTTCAGCAAAATCGACCACTGCCTGCAGCTTTTCTTCCATACGGCTTTTCGGAATGCCCATCAGCGTACCATAGAAAAAAATGTTCTCAATCCCGGTATACTCCATATTAAATCCCATCCCAAGCTCCAGCAGAGATGAAATCCTCCCGGAAACCTTGATCGTTCCGCTTGTAGGCTCATAAATCCCGGCAATCATTTTTAACAGTGTAGATTTTCCAGAGCCGTTTCTGCCCATAATTCCAAGAATCTGGCCTTTTTTTACCCGAAAGCTTAAATCGCTGACCGCATAAAAAACAGTATGACGATCTTTGTCTGACAGGCTGAGTGCTTCTTTTAGCTTGTCCATCGGCGTATCATACATTTTAAATGCTTTTGATACATGGCAGGCTTCTATTTTATATTCATCCTTATATTCATCTTCCATCACGTTTACAATGCTGTGTCCTTTCTATTCACTGTACTTCCTAGACCGTATCCGCAAAATATGGCCTCAGCCTTGTATAAATATGTATTCCTGCCAGAAAAATTACAGCCGTAAGCGCCCAGAAATAAGCACCCAGAACCGGCCTTTCCCAAAACCACTGCCTGCCAAGCAGTGCATCCCGGTAGCCTTCCACCAGATAATATACAGGATTCAGCTTCAAGATCTGCTGCACCTTGGCAGGAAGGCTCTCCATATTCCACGCAATCGGCGTTCCCCACATCCCGATCATCAACAGTATGCCTATGACCTGATTCAAGTCTCTGAAAAACACCATAACTGAAGATGTAATGAGAGACAGCGCATATATAAAAACAATCTCTGCCAGCATATAGTACACAGCCTGCAGCAGCATGATTCCCGAAAAATACCCAAACAGCAGGCAGATCATGCAGACTATGGCAAAGAAAAAAATATGTATATAAAAGCTGGAAAATATTTTTACCAGAGGCAGTATATTAATGTTAAATTTCACTTTCTGAATCAGGTAACTGTATTCCAGAAAACTGCTGCTTGCATATGAAAAAGCCTCAGATAAATACAGCCATCCGATAATTCCAGAAATGAACCATAAGATAAATGGTACCCCGCCCACATCGCTGCTTCTAAATCCATACTGAAATACCAGCCAGTATACAAGGATTGTCATTAATGGCTGCAAAAGCCCCCATGCCAGTCCGAAATATGTTCCCGAAAATCTGCGCCGTACATCCTTTATGGACAAATCTATCAGCAGGCTTCTGTCATAATAAATATCCCTGCATAAATACCATGCCGCTTTCAGCTGCCTTATGCCCTGTCCTGTCTTTTCTGCCTGTCCTGTCTTTTTCATCCTGCCTGCTGCCCTTCCTGCCTTCACCCTGTTTCACTTCTATTCATGTCACAAGATGATGTCCTTCTTTTCCAGTACTCCATCCAGTCGAAAGTTCGAATGCTGCATCGCCTGATTCGCGCCATTGCGACGCTGCATTGCCGCAGAGTTCTATTTTCCACGACGCTGCATTTCCCAGGCGAAGATCTGTTCTACTATTCTCTCACAGGCATGTCCGTCTCCATATGGATTTACTGCCTTTGCCATTTTTTCGTATTCGTCTGGATTTTCAATCAATGCTGCCGCAGCATTTACGATATCCTCCTGCTCTACGCCTACGACCCTCACCGTGCCCGCCTCTACCGCTTCTGGCCGTTCTGTCTCAGTCCGCAGAGCCAGAACCGGCACGCCGCAGGCAGGTGCTTCTTCCTGCAGTCCTCCAGAATCAGTCATTACCAGACAGCTTCTGGCAATTAAATTGTGCATATCTTCTACATCTAAAGGCGGAATCAGATAGACATTGACAAGGCTTTCGAGTATTTTTCGTGCCGTTTTTTGTACCTGCGGATTTAAATGTACCGGATAAATAAAATTAATTTCTGGGTACTTTTCTGCCAGCTGCTTTACCGCACCGCATATATGTTCTAGCGGCTGTCCCAGATTTTCCCTTCTGTGCGCTGTAATTAAAATTATTTTTTGTGCCGTACTTAATTTTTTCAGCCTTTTGTTTTTAAATTGATAATGCGGCTTTACCGTAGTCTTAAAAGCATCAATCACCGTATTGCCTGTCACAAATACATTGCTGATGATATTTTCTTTCCTGAGATTTTCCCGGTTCTCCTTCGTCGGCGCAAAATGCAGCTGCGCAATCCTCCCTGTCAGACTCCGGTTCATTTCTTCTGGAAACGGCGAGTATCTGTCATACGTGCGCAGTCTGGCTTCTACGTGCCCGACCGGCACCTGCTGGTAAAAAGAAGCCAGCGCGGCTGCAAATGAGGTTGAGGTATCGCCATGCACCAGGACAAGATCCGGCTTTTCTATTTTTAATACCCTTTCAAATCCTTCCAGCACACGTGTCGTAACCGTTGTCAGCGTCTGATCCGGCTTCATGATGTTCAGGTCATACTGCGCCTGAATGCCAAACAGTCCCGTTACCTGATCCAGCATCTCCCTGTGCTGCCCGCTCAGGCATACAATGCTTTCAATCTGCGGATGCTCCCCCAGTCTGTGTACCAGCGGACACATCTTCACAGCCTCCGGCCTCGTTCCGAATATACTGATTACTTTCATAAAATAGTTCCTCATATCTTTCCAGATCTAGAGCATGTTTGAAAATTGCTTTGTGTCTAATGTACCCACAGGGCATGATATGCGTCACAATTTGCGGGAGATTTGACTCGAATGAGGGAATCGTACCCACAGGGCATGATATAGCAGGCTGCGCGCCTGATTGAATTTCTATCCGTCCCTGTCCAGACCATTCAATACATCTTCTATAACAGCTGATCTTGCCTCCCATGTATTGCTTTTAATAAATTCCATGTATTCCCGCTCCGAAGCAAACGGACAGTGGATTCCATTGGACAGCAGCTCTTTAATCTCCTCTTTTTGATGATACCGCATGACATAATTCCCAAATAACTCTGTCTCCTTGCTGGACACTGCCAGCACAGGCCTGTTTGCTGCAAGATATTCATAAATCTTTACCGGATTTACCGTCTCAATCAGCCTGTCTTTTTTGAAATTGTACAGGCATACATCAAAATGGCTTATTATCCGGGGCAGCTGCTCATGCGGCCTCACCCCTAAATATTTCACCCTTTCATGTACAAAAACAGGCTGCATGTTCTTGCCCGCCAGCACTACATAATACCCACTGCTCAGGCTCAAAATATACCGGATCACATCAAAATCAAACCACTCAGCGATTGTACCGATATAGCCGAATATAATCTTTTTTCCTGCCTTCTTCTCTTTTGGCGGCCTTTCTTTTTTTGCAGGCAGAAAAGATAATGAAACCGCATTTGGGACATGGTATACATTTTTGCGGCATTTTATTAATTGTTCATAAAACCTCATGCAGGTGACAAATACAGTCTCTGATCTACGCAGCAGCCTTTTTCGATTACGCATTAACGTCCATTTTAACAGCCTGGATGAAACAAGCAGCTCCTCCTCATCCATCCAGTCAAAAATGACCGGCTTATCTTTTAGAAGACGTACCAGTGTATACCAGCCGGAATAGCCGACCCAGAGCACATCGCAGGTGTCTGCCAGCTTTTTGATCTGTATGTATTCCGAAAGGCTGTTGATACCGAAAAGATCTAAAATCTCCAGACTTTTATGGAGCGTAAGTATCCCGTTTAAACGCATTCTCACCAGACCGCTGCCCCTGTATACGGTGCCGCCCAAAAACGACCTGCCTCCCTTGAGCAGCTGACGCATCAGGCTGATCGTCGGTTCAACATAAAATACCTCATGCTTTCTGGCCAGACACTCTGCAATCTGCTGCGGCCGCTGCTTCATGTCGTCAAAATAAATCGGTTCAAAATACAATATTCTCATCTCAGGGCCCTGCCTTTTCTTTCCCGGTTATATTTCCCATATATTCGTAAATCCACTCCATTCTACGGCTGACCTTTGTAACATCATATTTCCTGACCCTTTTTCGGTTGTAACATCCTGCGTCATGCCGCAGCTGCGGATTCTCCATAAAAACTTCCAACGCCTCCGCCAGCCTTTCCGTCTGCATTGGAGGAAATAAAATCCCGCCGCATGCAGAACCACAGTCTGCGCAGGACGAATCACTACTATGAATCAGCCTCCTATCAAAACTGCCTGTACAGAGCTTTTGTCCTCTGCCAATCAGCTCACGGTTTCCGCGAATATCAGATACAACGCACGGCAGGCCGGACGCCATCGCTTCTATCAGCGCTGCCGAAAGTCCCTCCCGTCTGGACGGCAGCACAAACAGATCTGCACTGCGATAAAATTCCGATATATTTTCCTGATATCCAAGAATATGCACCCGCCCTGCTACACCGTTTTTTTCTGCTTTTCGAAGCAGGTATTTTTTTAATTTTCCCTGTCCGCAGATAAAATAATGGATTTCTCTGTCCGGCATACCCGCCAGTGCAGAAATGACTGCCTGATGATTTTTATTCCTGCTCAGCTCACCGACTGACAGCAGCACAAAAACATCCTTTGACATTTTGTACCTCTTTCGAAATGCCTCCCGCTCCTGCTGCCGTTTTTGAACATTTCCATTCCAAAAACGTCCGGTATCAATCCCCGCTCCCGGCGTATAAAAGACCTTTTGCGCCTTTAGTTTTTTCTTTGCCAGCCGGTAATCTTCCTTATTCACTGTAATCAATACGTCCGTCCAATGCGCTAGCAGCTTTTCCACCGGGTAAAACAGCAGCCAGCTCAGCATCGGCGCGCCCTTATAAAAATGAAATCCATGTGCAGTATAAACCACCCTCACCTTTTTCTGATGAGCTGCTATTCTGGCCAGTGCGCCGCCAATCGGAGAATGACAGTGTATCCATGCAAAAGAATGACATTCCAGCAGCCGGAGCATATGCCGGTACGCATAAAAACCCTTCGCAATCGACCATAGATTTCTCGGGCAATCCCATTGATGACAATAAACTCCCATCATTTTCAGCATACGCTGAAATTTCCGAATCCTCTGCTCATCACAGGTATTTCCTTCTCTAAAATTGCACGCTGCGTGCACTTCGTATCCCAGCTGCTGCAGCAGCCGGATGTTCTGCATATTGAACTGGTCAATCATAGAGGCTACCGAGGCAGTCATCAGTACTTTACGGTTTTCTTTATTTTTTACAGTCCTGCCCGACGTACTCGCACAGCCGGCTTTCTTACTCTCCATTCATAATCTCCGCTACCGATTTCATAATCTGGATATAAATCGAATAACTGTGGTCATCCTGCGTACCCGGCTGTCCCGACATACTCCGTATCGCGTTTTCCGATGACATAGCCACTCCCCAGAGCAGGCCGTCCGCATCAGTTTCCAGCTCCCTGCACAGAGTCACAAACGTATCCAGGCTCATTTTCCTGCTCCCGCGCTCAATATGCCCTATGAAGCTCAGGCTGATCCCGCATTTTTTTCGAGTTCAATCTAGGACAGACCTCTCAGCTTTCTGAGCTGGCAGATTCTTGCTCCGATCTTCACAAAATCTAATTCATACATCCCCGGCCTCCTGTTCTGCATACAGCCCTTCCATAACTACACAGATCGAACTGAACAGCCATAAATCAGTTCTTTTGTCCAGATATCCTTGGACATTTATTAGAATTGCGCGTCTAGAATTACGCGTCAGCTTATTTATGAACTGTATTTGTAATGCATAACATTTCTATAGGTATTGTTATGTTATTCTCACGCTGACATTGTACTGAAATACTGTTAAATTAGAAAACTTCTCCCCAGAGCAGTGCATCCGCATTCGTATCCAGTGCCCCGCAAATATTCACAAATGTCTCCAGACTCATAATTCTTGTTCCGCGTTCAATATGTCCAAGAAACGACATACTGATACCACATTTTTTCGCCAACTCATCCTGTGACCAGCTCTTTGCTTTTCTCACATGACGAATCCGCATACCTATTTTTCTATAATCTAATTCTTTCATTTTTCCTCCATTCTGAGTCCGAATCTTTTTCTGCATATGTACACTGTCTATATATTCCGGCTCCCTGCTGTTGGATACAAAAATTATTTAATTCAAGCAGATATCATTTTCATAGCAAATGTTATTCATAAGAATTATTTTATGTACTTTTCTTTTATTCCATCACAACAAAAGGCCCTCCCATGATTTTTCTTTTTTCTTTCATTAAAGAAAACCTGATAGAAAAACCAATAGAAGAACCTCTTAAATCCAGATTCACTAATTATCTTATTCCATTTTTATTTCCGTTTTCAAAGCCCGCCCAGCACCTCAAGCGCTCTTTCCGAAACAATACACAGCCCATGCTCCCTTAAAAACGCAGCGATTACTTCGGTATGGCACACACCATCCATATATTCATCCGACAGGTTAAAAAACACTGCCTTTTTATGCAGGTCATATGGCTGTAAGTCTGCTAGCAGAAAATAGATGTTTTTATATTTGTAAAGCCATGTCCTAAGTCCTGCATCTGCCTGCCCCATATACGCTCTTTTACAGAATGCGATCATGCTCATCAGATCCTTCGACTTTAAAACAGCTGTCGCAATGCCCGCTGCAGCAATTTCTGCCCTGTCATCTTCCGCCGGCTTCTTTTTTCCATGCAGGCTCTTTTTCGGCTTTGTATTAATGAAAAAAGTGATCTCCAAAGATTCATCCGATAAAAATGACGCATGTACCGCTACATTCCCCCGCCTTTTTACAAATCCCGTTTCCACTTCTGCCTGTCGCATAATACGCTTAAAAAAATCTCTTGTGCGCTCGTCATTCTGCAGCAGCGCCTGCTTATCCATTCCATAGTCAGCCATTTCGGCCTCAGTCAGAATGCACTGTATCGTCTGTTCATTTAAAATTGAAACTTCCATTTGATTTATTGTCCCTCTCCCGTATTTTTTTCACTTCCTATTCCATCCAAATATGTATCCGTTTTCCCAGACATCCCGCTACACGTACAAGCAGGTCGAGACTAGGATTATATTTGCCGCTTTCCAGCCTTGATATATTTGATTTTTTCGTACCGGCACGCACTGCAAGCGTCTCCTGCGTAATATGCTGTTCCCTGCGTACCTGCCTGATCTGGCTGATCACCTCCAGCCTGGGCTTTAAATTCTCATAATCCGCATCTGCTGAAGCTGATTGTTTTTGATATTCGTCTTTTCCATCTGCTGACAGTTTCCCTTTGTCTTCACCTGTTCGGCCTGCAGTATTTATTTTCCCTTGATTTTCATCCTGCCGGTCGGCTGCCGGCTTTTTCTCCTGCCTTTCGCCTTCCTTCCTTTCTTCTGACGACAGCTTCTTTTGACTTTCTTCTTTTAGGCCTGCCGGGTTCAGACTGTCTGCCGGCTCTATGTCCCGGCTCCTGTGTTTCGCATCTGCTGACTTTTTCCCCTGCCTTTCGTCGTTCACATCCTTTGCTGACTTTTCCCCCTGCCTTTCATCTTCCACGTCTTATTCTGACTTTCCCCTCCCTTTCGTCTTTTAATTCTGTCACTTTGAAAATCATTCCTGTGATCTGCCCTCCCCAATGCCATCATCTTGAACTGCTATTGTCCAAGATGACAAGCTTCTTGGACTGCTATTGTCCAAGATGATAAGCTTCTTGGACTGCTATTGTCCAAGATGACAAGCTTCTTGGACTGCTATTGTCCAAGATGA